>JAGADB010000119.1 GCA_017613815.1 Clostridia bacterium
TCAAAAACGACCCCGAAAAAGAGCCGCTTCCTAAGATAATTATAATAATAGACGAGCTTGCCGACCTTATGATGACGGCAAGAGACGCGGTTGAAACCTCGATATGCCGTATTGCGCAGAAGGCGAGAGCCGCGGGCATGCACCTTATAATCGGAACGCAGAGGCCGTCTGTCGACGTCATCACGGGACTTATCAAGGCAAACGTGCCTTCGAGAATAGCGTTTACCGTTGCGTCGCAGGTCGACTCGAGAACGATTATAGACGTGTCGGGCGCCGAAAAACTGCTCGGACGCGGCGATATGCTTTACGCGCCCGTCGGAAGCATGAAACCCATGCGCGTTCAGGGCTCGTACGTCAGCGAAAAAGAGATAGAGGATATAATTTCGTTCTTGAAGAGCGAAGGCGAAGCCGAATACGATAACGACATAATCGACAGCATCGACAGAGAAGCCGAACGCTGCACCGATAAAAAGGGAAGAGCGGTTACGGAAGAAGACGATATGGATTCCGACGACAGAGAGTCGATAATAGCGTCGGACGACGCGATACTTCCGGCGATAGAAATCGCGGTGGAAGCAAAAATGCTTTCCACGTCGCTGCTTCAGAGAAAACTGTCGCTCGGCTATTCGCGCGCCGCAAGAATAGTCGATAAACTCGAAAAACTCGGAGTAGTAGGTCCGTTTGAGGGCTCCAAACCGAGAAAAGTGCTCATAACGCGCGAAGAATACCTTGAAATGAAAATGAACCGCGGCAAATAATAATGCGAAAGATCAATTACCCGAATACGTTGATGAGAAACCGCTTTGTGATAGCCGCGGCGGCGGTGGTGTTTTTCGCGGCGATGGCGGTCAGCGTGTTTGTAAGCATATATACCGACAATACGGATGAATTGAAAGAAAGTACGCGCGGATTGTTCTGCGCGCACTTTATAGACGTAGGGCAGGGCAACGCCTGCCTTTTGTCGGACCCCGACGGGAAATTTATGCTTATAGACGCCGGAGATAACGAAAATTCCAACTACCTAGTAAAATATCTTAAGAATTTCGACGTTGAAAAGATAGAATACCTCGTAATCACGCATCCCCACGAAGACCATTACGGAGGCGCAAGAGACGTGATAAGAAATTTCGACGTCGAAAAACTCGTTTTGTATAAGGAATATAAGGATACCTATCCGTACGACGTACTTTCATACGTGCTTGAAGAAAGAAACGAAAACTCGCAGACCGTGCTTGCGGACTTCGGCGATAAATATACCTTCGGAAAGGCGGAATTTGAAATAATCTCGCCCGAAAACCCAGACCTTACGAATTATAACGATTCAAGCCTCGCTTTAAGGGTAAAATACGGGGACACGGCGTTTCTGTTTACCGGAGACGCGGGAAAGAATATGGAAAGCGCAATGATAAACAGCGATTGCGAACTGAAATCCGACGTTTTCTGCGCGGGACACCACGGCTCATCGTCTTCGAATTCCTTGAAATTTCTGAAAATCGTGAACCCCGACTTTATCGTGGTCAGCTGCGCAAAAGATAACGAATACGGACATCCGCATAAGGAAAGCGTTAAAAATTTCGGAAAAATAGGCGCAACGGTGCTTGAAACGGGGAAAAACGGGGATATCGTCTTTTCGTCGGACGGAAAAAACGTCAAATTGCTCGCCATGAGAAAAAATCCGCTTGATCAGGAAACCTCCGAAAGATAAAATTTACCCATTTTGGCGCCGTCGGCGTAAAATTCCGTAAAAACAGGGGTTTCTCCGTCGAAAACAAAAGTGTAGGACAGCGTCGGCTCAATTTCCGTGCCGCTCGTAAAATAAACGCTTTCGGTACACGCAAATTTTCTGTTTTGAAGGTAAATTGCAAAAACGCTTTCTTTCGCGGCGCAGATAGAGCGGTAGTTTTCAAAGGCAAAGGAAAATAAATTTTTGTGGTCGCGCCAGTCGTCGCGGTCGTCGAGGGTAACGGCGATATATTCGCTCTTTCCGTCGCTTGCGGCGGTAACGAGACACCTGCCCGCCGCCTTCGTGTAGCCGGTTTTAACGCCGATAATATCGCTTTCCGATTTGAGAAGCCTGTTGTGGTTTGAAAAATACCGCTTTACCCCTCCCAAAGAGGTGGAGACGTAGGTTTTCGTCGATACGATTTCGCGGAAAAGCTCGTTTTCCATAGCGTTTTTCGTCAAAAACGCAAGGTCGCGCGCGCTCGTGTAGTGATTTTCGGAGGAAAGCCCGTGCGGATTTGTAAAATGCGTGTCGTAAAGCTTCAACTTTTCCGCTTCTTCGTTCATAAGGCACACAAACGCTTCCTCGCTTCCGGCGCAAAAGACCGCAAGCGTGTACGCCGCGTCGTTGCCCGATTCAAGCAAAAGCCCGTATAATAAGTCTTTTACCGAGATTTTCTCTCCTTCTTTGAGATAAATCGACGAGCCCTCGATGAAGGATGCCTCTTTCGGAATTGTAACGACGTCGGAAAGAGACGTTTTCGATAAAATAATCTTTGCCGTCATGATTTTCGTGGTGCTCGCCATGGGAAGTCGCTCATAAGCGTTTTTTTCAAATAAAACGGCGCCGCTTTTTGCGTCGGCAAGGACCGCCGAACGCGCCGAAACGTAAGGTGCAAGAGATTTAAGCTCGTCAAAGGAACTTCCGTAATATACGGGCGCGAAAACGCTTTGCGGCAGACCTTTTGCCCGCTTATTTTTGAAGGACGACGAGTAAAGAGAAAGAATTGCCGATAAAACGAATAAAATAAGCAGAATTATAAGATTTTTCATAACGGAATTCCTTTCATATTTCTTTGAAAAATATATGAAAGGCCAAAAAAATATATTACGGATAGAGTAGGATAATATGTACGAATATAATATCAGAAGAATTTTAAGCTATACCAGAAGAGCCGTCGACGACTACGGAATGATAGAAAAAGGCGATAAAATCGCCGTCGGAGTTTCGGGCGGCAAGGATTCGGTAACGCTTTTGTGCGCGCTTGCAAACTTAAAAAGATTTTACCCGAACGAATTTGAAATCGAAGCGATAACCATGGACCCCGGCTTTTATAAAATCGGCATGGGCTCGGAAGAGGAGCAGAAGGCGGGCTTTGAAAAGATAAGAAAACTCTGCGCGGAGCTGGAAGTGAATTTCACGCTTTTCGAGACGGATATCGCAAAAATAATATTCGATATAAGAAACGAAAATAACCCCTGCTCGCTGTGCGCGAGAATGAGACGCGGCGCGCTGCACGAAAACGCAAAGAGCTTGGGATGTAATAAAATCGCGCTCGGACACCATTTCGACGACGCCGTCGAGACGTTTATGCTAAACCTCTTCAACGAGGGAAGAATAGGCTGTTTTTCGCCGGTAACCTATCTCGACAGACGTGATATAACGGTAATAAGACCGCTCGTTTACGCACGCGAAAAGGAGATAAAATATTTTATAAATCACTCGGACCTGCCGATCCTCGCAAGCCCCTGCCCCGAAGATAAAAATTCCGATAGGGAAGAGATAAAGACTCTGCTTTCCAAACTCGAAAAAGAGAATAAAGGGCTGAAATACAGGATTTTCGGCGCAATGCAGAGAGCCGGCATCGACGGCTATAAGATAAATAAACTGCCTTTTTCCGACGAAAATTCCGATTAAACCTATTTGTCTTCCCAGTATAACCGATACAATCAGGTTTATAATTGCGCTTGTAAATGAGATGTTTCGGCCAATGTCAAAATAACCGGTAAGATACATGGCATGTTTTAGTGGCTCATATATAATCGCAACAAAATAA
>JAGADB010000120.1 GCA_017613815.1 Clostridia bacterium
GTATATAAACGCTCTAATTTCACATCTGAAAGAGTACGGTCCTCAGGCGAGGGACTACGTGGTTAATTCCGTATATTTCGGAGGCGGCACGCCGTCCCTGCTTACCGAAAAGCAGTTGAAGCTCATTATGAAAAACGTAAAATCCAGTTTTAACTTAAGTCCGCTTTGCGAAATCTCCATGGAAGTAAATCCCGGAACGGTTGACGCTGAAAAACTAACGTCGTTCCGACGGTGCGGCATAAACAGACTGAGTATAGGCGTGCAGTCCTTCAATGACGAAGACCTGCAGACTGCGGGCAGGATTCATACGTCGGGCGACGCTTATAAAGCGATAAGCGACGCAAGAAAAGCGAAGTTCAATAACGTAAGCATAGATTTGATTTACGGACTTCCTAATCAAACTCTGCAAAACGTTGTGGACAATATAAACATAGCATGCGGGCTTGAAGTCGACCACTTGTCCCTTTACGGACTTAAAATCGAGGAGGGCACCCCGTTCTGGTTCAACAGATACAAGCTTTCTTTTCCGGACGAGGAAACGGAAAGAAGTATGTATTTCACTTCGGTGGGGTTACTCGAAGGCGCCGGATTCAAGCAGTATGAAATATCAAATTTTGCAAAAAAGAACAAGGCCTGCCGTCATAATCTGAAATACTGGCACGCATTTGAATATCTCGGGCTTGGGCCCGGAGCGCACTCGTATTTCGCAGGCAAAAGGTTTTCCTTCAAAAAAAGCCTTTCGCTCTATCTTGACAGTTTTGACCCCGCTAAAACGACGGTGGAACAGCTTATCGACGAATATATTGATATTCCGTATTCATCGCGTATTGCGGAATACGTCATGCTTAATTTCAGGCTGAATTCCGGAATCGACTGCCAGGCGTTTCGAAAGCAGTTCGGGCAGGATTTCAACAAAATTTACTACGAACGGATTCTTCCGTACTTAAAATCAGGTCATATCGTAAGAACAAAAAACGGCTACGCTTTTTCACTTGACGGTATGTACGTTTCAAATTACATTCTTTCGAGGGTTATCGACTTTGATCTGATAATTCCCGGAACCAACTAAAAAAGGAGATTATTATGAAAAAATTAACCGTTTTATTTGTTTTTATTATATGCTTTGCTTTAATTTTCTCATCCTGCGACAACACAGTAAAACAGCCCGAACCCTACGATAACAATATTACCGATATCGATAACGGTAAGACCGATAACAGCGTTTCCGTCATTAACGTAGGCGCGCTTAAAGGACCTACGGCAATGGGACTCGTAAAACTCATGGACGACGAAGCGGAAAACGCTTCCGGAAGCGTTGCTTACGACTTTGTAATCGAAGCGGCTCCCGACGCCATTTCACCGAAACTTATAAAAGGTGAACTCGATATCGCCGCAATTCCCGCAAACCTCGCTTCCGTTTTATACAATAACACTGACGGACAAATCGTCGTTGTGAATATAAACACGCTCGGCGTGCTTTATATAGTTGAAAACGGAAATTCCGTAAACAGCGTTGAAGATTTGCGCGGCAAGACTATATATTCAAGCGGCAAGGGCTCGACACCCGAATATGCGCTCAACTATATGCTCGAATCAAACGGCCTTGAAATCGGCACCGACGTAAATATCGAATTCAAATCGGAACATGCGGAATGCGTTGCCGCAATTGTTTCCGACGATAGCGGAAATTCCGTCGCAATGCTTCCTCAGCCGTTTGTAACTACCGCCCAGATGTCTAACGAAAACATAAGAATCGCACTCGACCTTTCTGAAGAATGGAAAAACGCATCCGGCAAAACGCTTATAACAGGCGTTATGGTTGCAAGAAAGCAGTTTGCCGAAGAACATCCCGAAGAACTCGACGCATTCCTTAAAAAATATAACGATTCTGTCGCATACGTTAACCAAAACACCGATTCCGCGGCGGCTCTTATCGAAAAATTTGATATTTTCAAGGCGGCGGTTGCTAAAAAAGCGCTTCCTTACTGCAATATCGTATTTATAGACGGAGCGGAAATGAAAGAAGCCCTCGGAGAATACTTAAACGAGCTTTATACTCAGAATCCCGCGTCGGTAGGCGGAAAACTGCCGGCAGACGACTTCTATTACAATGCGGAATAATAAATATTTCAAGTATCTTGCCGCACTGGTCTTCTGGCTTGCCGTCTGGCAGATTGCTTCAATATTTGTAGGACAAAAAATACTTCTTCCGTCGCCGATTGACGCGGTAAAAAGCTTTTTTACGATTATTTTTACCGCAAAATTCTTGTCGGCAGTCGGATTTACCGTAAGTAAAATATTATCGGGATTTTTCCTCGCGCTGATTGCATCGGTTGTTCTCGTTATTATTTCTTCGGTATCGAAGTTTGCAAAAACTATGATTTCGCCGCTCATGTCCGCACTCAAATCGGTGCCCGTGGCGTCGTTTGTAATACTTGCGCTCATATGGATAAATTCGGCGTATCTGTCGGCTTTTATATGCTTTGTTATGGTGCTTCCCGTGCTTTATATAAATATTCTTTCCGGAATAGATTCAACGCCCTCGGAAATGAAGGAAATGGCTAAAATATACAATATAAAGCCGGTGAAAAAAGCGCTCTATATCTTTACGCCCAATGCGCTGCCGTATTTCAAGTCCGGCTGCAAAATCGCACTCGGACTTTGCTGGAAAGCGGGCGTTGCCGCGGAACTTATCGGTATCCCGACCGGTTCTCTCGGCGAACAGCTTTATTTTTCAAAGGTGTACTTCTTAACGTCGGACCTTTTCGCATGGA
>JAGADB010000121.1 GCA_017613815.1 Clostridia bacterium
CGAAAAGTATAGGATAATGCGCTCCAAGGGACTCGGCGAAAACGAGGCGGATATGATGAGTAAAACAACCATGAACCCCGCCACGAGAAGACTTATAAGAATACTTCCCGAGGACGAGAACGCAACCTTTATAATGTTCAACACCCTGCTCGGCGACGACATAAACGCCCGAAAAGAGTATATTGCGGCAAACGGCGCGAAATATATAGATTTTGCGGACGTTTAAGCGCATTTTTAATAACTACGGAGGCAAAAGATGACACATACCTGCTGCGCTCTGTCGAGCGCGCACGGAAAAGCGGGAATCGCGGTAATAAGACTGTCGGGAGACGATGCGTTTGAAATCGCCTCAAAGGTCTTTTTCCCCGCAAACGGCAGAAATCTTTCGGAAATTCCCGCAAATAAGGCGGTTTACGGCAGTATTTTGTCTCTTGCCGGAAAGAAAATCGATACGGGAATCGCAACCTGCTTTCACGCCCCGTTTTCATATACAGGCGAAAATACCGTAGAAATAAGCTGCCACGGCAGCCCCGTCGGCGTGTCCGCGATTCTGGCACAACTGTTTGCCGCCGGCGCAAAGCCCGCGCTTGCGGGAGAATTTACCAAAAGGGCGTTCGTAAACGGAAAACTCGATTTGACGCAGGCGGAGGCGGTTGCGGAACTGCTTGACGCCGAAAGTATGTCGGCGCTCAAACTTTCGGGCGCAAAGCTCGACGGCGGGCTCGGAAGAAGCATACGCAAAATTTCCGACGAAATAACCCTCATTCTCGCGTCGGTTTACGCGTATATCGACTATCCCGACGAGGATATGAGCGACCTTTCCGACGGGGAAATAAAGGAAAAACTCGAAGATATCGGAAAAAAGCTTGAAACGCTCAAAAACACCTATTCCTCGGGACTTGCCGTAACCAAAGGCATAAAGACCGTAATCGCGGGACTTCCCAATACGGGAAAATCCACGTTTTTCAATATGCTTTCGGGCTACGACAGGGCGATAGTTACCGAAATCGCAGGAACGACGAGGGACGTAATAAGCGAAAGCTTACTTCTCGGCGACGTAAAACTTCTCGTGTCCGATACGGCGGGAATAAGACAGACCGAGGATAAAATTGAAAAAATCGGCGTGGAGCGCTCGAAAGAGGCGCTCGAAGACTGCGAACTCGTCTTTGCGCTGTTCGACGCTTCAAAGGAACTGTCGGACGAAGATAAGGAATTTGCAAAGGAAATTGCATCTCTCGGCAAAAACGTCATAGTGATAATCAATAAATCGGATATCGCCGCAGACGAAGGCGGTATCGAAAAAATGAAGGAATTTTTCAAATCCGCGGGACTTGATAAAATATGCGTAATTTCCGCCGAAAAAAACGAGGGAAAATACGACGTCGAAAAGCAGGTCGAGGCGCTTTACAACGTCTCGAAAGAGGAACTCGAAAGCGGATGCGTTCTCACAAACGCAAGACAGTACGCGGCGGTAAGCAATGCAAAGGAAGCCGTTGACAGAGCGCTTTTCGCTCTCGGAACGCTCACGCGCGACGCCTTCGGACTTGATCTTGAGCAGGCGCTTTCGTTTTTGTGCGAAGCCGACGGCAGACAGGTGTCCGAAACGGTTGTTGACAGCATTTTTTCCCACTTCTGCGTGGGAAAATGATATAAATTAAGGAGAAAATCGTATGATCGTAGAACTTGAAGAAGCGAAACAAAAAATAGCGGGGCTTTTTTCCGACGTAAAGGAACTTAAAGACGCGCTCGGTATAGATAAACTTACCGAAAGGGCAAAGGAGCTCGAGGACGTAACCTGCGAGGGCGGTTTCTGGTCGCGCGACGACGCGCAGAAGGTAATGTCGGAGCTCAACTCGGCAAAAGCAACTGTGGCGAAGTATAACGAGCTTGCCGACAGTCTGGAAGCCCTGAAAGAACTCGTCGATATGGCGATAGAGGAAGACACGGGAAGCTTTACCGACGAGGTTTTGACCGAGCTTGACAGAATAGAAAAGAGTTACGAAACGCAGAGAATAGAAGCGCTGCTTTCGGGCGAATTCGATAAAAACAACTGCATTCTCGCAATCCACCCCGGAGCGGGCGGCACCGAGGCGCAGGACTGGGCGGAAATGCTTTACAGAATGTATTGCAGATACGCCGAAAAGCATAAATTCAAGGTAAAACTGCTCGACTACCTCGACGGCGACGAGGCGGGAATAAAGAGCGCGACGATACTCATTTCCGGCGACTACGCCTACGGCTATTTAAAGAGCGAGGGCGGAGTTCACAGACTCGTGCGCGTGTCCCCGTTCGACGCGTCGGGAAGACGGCATACGTCGTTCGCGTCGGTTGAAGTAATGCCCGAACTGCAGGATGACAGCGCGATAGAGATAAGGGACGAGGACATCGAAATCGAAACCCACAGAGCGAGCGGCGCGGGCGGTCAGCACATAAACAAGACCGACTCTGCGGTAAGAATAATCCATAAACCGACCGGCATCGTCGTCGGCTGCCAGACCGAGAGAAGCCAGCTTCAGAACAAGGAAACCTGTATGAAGATGCTCAAAGCAAAGCTCATGGAAATCAAGGAACGCGAAAAACTCGATAAAATAGAGGACATAAAGGGCGAAAAGCTGAATATCGAATGGGGCTCCCAGATACGCTCATACGTGTTTATGCCGTATACCCTCGTAAAAGACGCGAGAACGGGATACGAAGACGGCA
>JAGADB010000122.1 GCA_017613815.1 Clostridia bacterium
CCACGTGCCTTTTTTGCCGCTTTCAAGGGTGATTTCGTCGTCTCTTACTCTGCCGTCGCCCTCGTCTAAACTGTACATAAGTAAACCCGACCACTCGTGAGCGTAGGTTCCCGCGTATTTTTCGGCAAGCGGGTCGGCAAAAATTCCGTCAAGCACGCCGCATGACGTAAGAAAGCAGCACAAAACCGCAATACATAAAATTACCGCTGCCGAAACAAATCTCCTTGACTTTTTCATGGTTTTCCCTCCGTTTTTCTATAATTTCCATAACTATTATATAATACAAATCCGCATTTTTCAAGAATAAAAGTTTTCGGCCGCCGGAATGATCACAAAAACAAATATTTATATATATTTTTTCATTGAAATATGTTATAATAAAAAAAGAGATATTATAAAATCAGGTCATTCCCGGTTGACGGTTGAAATAGGAGGACGTGTCATGGAACAATTTTCGGTATTTGAAGTACCCGCAAGCGAGCCGCTTGCCTCGCGTATGCGGCCGGCAAGCTTAGATGAGTTCGCGGGACAGACGCATCTCATCGGGGAAGGAAAAATCCTGCGTAAAATGATAGAAAACGACAATATTTCGTCAATGATATTCTGGGGCCCTCCGGGAGTAGGCAAAACGACTCTCGCAAGAATTATCGCAAAGCAGACGAAGTCGGAATTCATAACATTTTCCGCCGTAACGTCGGGAATAAAGGAAATAAAAAAGGTTATGGAGGACGCCGACAGCAACAAAAGGCTCGGAATCAAGACCATAGTGTTTGTCGATGAAATTCACAGATTCAATAAAGCGCAGCAGGACGCGTTTCTGCCGTTTGTCGAAAAAGGGTCTATCGTTTTAATAGGCGCAACCACCGAGAACCCGTCGTTTGAAGTTAATAACGCCTTGCTTTCAAGATGCAGGGTGTTCGTGCTCAAAGAACTTACAAGCGATGAAATTATGGGTTTGCTTAAACGCGCGCTGACAGACAAAAGAGGATTCGGCAAGGAAAAAGTCAACATTTCGGAGGATAATCTGAAAATGATTGCGGGCTTTGCCAACGGAGACGCGAGAATTGCCCTTACAGCCCTTGATATGATAGTCATAAACGGCGATACCGATGAAGAAGGAAATATCAATATTTCCGACGGCACCGTCGAGGAGTGCCTTACCAAAAAGACGCTGCTTTACGATAAAAACGGCGAGGAACACTATAATATCATCTCGGCGCTGCATAAATCGATGAGAAACAGCGACCCGGACGCGGCTGTCTATTGGCTGTCCAGAATGCTGGAAGCGGGGGAGGATCCGATTTATCTTGCAAGGAGAATATGCAGATTTGCAAGCGAAGATATAGGACTTGCCGATACGAACGCGCTCAACGTCGCGGTAAACGTATATCACGCCTGTCATTTTATAGGGATGCCGGAATGCAGCGTTCATCTTGCGGAAGCGGTTATATATATGTCTCTCGCGCCGAAATCCAACGCCTGCTATAAAGCATATACGTTTGCGTCGGGCGACGCACGGAAAATGCTTGCCGAACCCGTTCCTCTCGTAATAAGAAACGCCCCGACAAAACTGATGCAGGAGCTGGATTACGGAAAGGGCTATCAATACGCTCACGACACCGAGGATAAACTCACGAATATGGAATGCATGCCTCCGTCGTTGAAGGGAAAAACGTATTATTATCCCACTACGCAGGGAAACGAGATAAAATTTAAGGACAGGCTCGAAATGATAAAAAAATGGAAAAAAGAGCACGCCGCAAAGCGGGAAAAAGAGTGAATATCAAAATCGGCGGCTTACGGAAATTAAAGCCCGACACAAAAACGTGCCGGGCTTTTGTTTTAAAAAGAAAAACCGACTGATACAGTCGGTTTTTTACGAATAAGTGCGGATAATTTCTTCCGCAACCCGATTTTTCGGAATGCAGCGGTCCATCGCCTGCTTTTCTATGTACCGGTGCGCGTCGCGCTCTTCCATTTTGAGCTCGCTTATTAGCAGCCATTTTGCGCGGTTCACAAGGCGTATTTCGTTCATTTTTTCCTCAATGGAAAGCGTTTTTTTCTCGTTTTTCCTTATTATTTCTCGCGCGCTTATGAGCCAGCCCGTCGCCGCGCTGAAAACCGTCCTCGAAATCGGCTTCTGCATCAAGAAAACGCCGTGCTCCGCGAGTTTGTCGTATGCGTCGTCGTACTGCTCCGGCCTTGCAAGAAACAGAACGACCGTGTTATACGAGTTTTCGGTATCCAATGCAAAAAGCATGCCGGTATCGTCGGGAAGCGGCGAATTTACTATGACAAAATCAAAATCCCGCTCCGACACCGCTCTTTTTGCGGCGCTGACGTTGGAAACGGTATTTATCGACGAAAAAGTGGGGAGGGGAAGAAATTCGGGCAGAGTTTGATTGAATTTTTCCGATGCCGAAACCACGAGAACGCTGTACGTTTTCTCTTTCAGACTCAAAAACCGCCCCTCCTTTTCGTAAATTTTTCAAAAAATTATTTTTCGCAGTAGATATCGAGTATTTCCTTCGGAACGTATTTCTTTATGAACTCATCGTCCTTTGATACCGCTTTTGCGTCGTCAAGGCTCGACGGAAGCTTTGCAAGCGAAGACAAAAGTTTTTCGTCTGCCTTGAACAAATTTACGTCAAGCGGTTCGGGAAGCGAGAGCTTATTTTCTATGCCGTAAATGCCTGCCCTTATGAGAAGCGAAAACGCGATATACGGGTTTGCCGCGGGGTCGGGAGAGCGCAGCTCGGCGCGGCGGAATTCCTTTGACGCCGCCGGAATGCGTATGAGCTGAGAGCGGTTTTCGGCGGACCACGAAACGTAGCCGGGCGCCTTTTTCTGTCCGAGGCGTTCGTACGAATTTTCCGTTGGGTTCAGGAAAACGGTCATGGGAACCGTCTTTTCAAGAATGCCCGCTATCATTTGGCAGAGCTTTTCGTCCGTATCGTCGGGGCGAACGGACATATTGATATGGAAGCCGTTTCCGGGCTTATCGCAAAGCGGTTTCGGCGAAAAATCGGCGTACAAACCG
>JAGADB010000123.1 GCA_017613815.1 Clostridia bacterium
GTTTTTAAGTATTCCTTTGTTTTGTCGTCGATGCGGAAGCTTTCGCACGCCTTTCTTACCGTTTTATTATTGGTCCACGCGTCGAGCTTCTTTTGTTCCAAAAACTTCACTGCGCTTTGGTAATTTTTCGCAAGCGCGGTCGCGAAATACCATGCTCTCATCATATTGACGTAATATTCTCCGCTTTTTACGCCGCAGACCTTTTGTGCGTACTCCTCTTTATAGTCTTCGCCTAAGAAAAGCTTCATGAGAACGCCTATTCCGTAGCGGACCTTATAGGTTTCTCCCGAATCTATCCATTTATACGCAAAAGGCAGGATTTTTTCCTTATTTTTTGCGAAAACCTTCGGAAAAAACGTGTCGCAGGTCGCCCAGTTATCCACAAACGGCAGAAATTCCTCGGTTTTTGCGGCCGCATAATCGAAATCCTTTATTTTTTCGATTAAAAAGGCGTGGAGGTTATTTTCCTCGTAGGTTTTATGCGGCAATTCCTTCAGAAACGCCTCCGCCTCGTCTTTTTCCGCGGTTTTTGCGATATTTCTTATCAGCGGCGTTTTCACGCCGATAATTTTATCCGGATTTATTTCGGGCAGGAGTTTTGAAGTGAATTTTTGATATTTTTCGTCCTTTAAAGATAAGAGCTTTTCGGTAAGCGTCATTTTACATTATCGGCGTAATTTTACGCGTAAACGTCTGTTTTTTGCCGGGTTCGAGTGCGAAAATACCGGTTTTATGCTCGATTTTCATATCGGAATCGACGAAGTCGGGAAGTCCGTTCCACGGCTCGATGCAGAGATACGGCGCGCCTTGAAGCGTCCACATTACGAGGTACTTAAAGTCGGGGAAATCGACTCTTACGCCTTTTTTTGTATCCTTATGCACAAGTTCGAGTCCCTTTGATTTGATATTGTCGAAAACGAGGCTGTCGTTCAAGAAGTGGCTGTACTTCATATGGAGCGTTCTTCCCTCGGTCTCGACGTGCTCCCTGTTATACGAGCAGTATTTGCCGTCAAGAATTATTCTGTTTAGGTCCTCTTCTTGGTCGAACACGACGTCGTAGTCCTCAACTCCGCCCGGAAGCGCAAAGCCGTCGTGCGCGCCCGCGGAATAGTAAAGCGTCTTATTATCCGTGTTTTCGGTGATGAAGCTGACAAACATGGAGTTATCCTTTATCTCAAATCTGACGGAAAACTTGAATTTGAACGGGTAATACGAGCGGGAAATTTCGGTATCGGTAAAATACAGTTCGAGCGTATCTTCCGTCTTGTTTTCAAGCATAAATTTATTTAAGCATGCAAAGCCGTGATACGGCAGAGCGTAGTCCTTGCCGTCGACAATGATTTTTTTATTCATGAGCGCGCCGCACGCGGGGAACAGTATCGGGCTCGATTCGCCCCAGATTTTCGGGTCGGCGCACCACATATACTCTTTGCCGTTTTGGTCCTTGAAGCTCTTTAACTGACAGCCGTTTTCGCCTATCTCGGCGCTTATTTTTCCGTTTGATATTTTATAAATTTTCTCGGTTTCCATTTTCATTATCCGTTTCCTGTTTTGTTACCCAAATTATACCATACAAAAATATTAATTTCAATACCAAAAGCAAAAGCAGGGTAATTCACCCTGCTTTTACCGGTTTTATCAAACAGCATGCAAGCATCCTGTACTGTGTAAAACGGAACTCGCTATGCTTTTGCAAAATTTTCCACGCTTCTTTCACAGATAAGCAAAGCCTGTTCTTTGGTAGCGGTTCCTTTTACGTCGAACAAATTGTTTCCCGTTCCTTTGACAATATTATTGCACGACATGAAATAAATTGCTCTTTTTCCCCATTCATGCATATCGCATTCGTCGTCGTATCTGCTTACGGCATCCATATCAAACTCCGTGTTTATGCCCGCCGCGTTAACGGCTCTCGTCGTCATTACCGCGATTTCCTCTCTCGTGATAAAATCGTCCGGAGAAAACGTGGTTGCGGAAGTTCCGTTGGAAATTCCGAGGTTATACGCTTTCAAAACCTCGCTGTCGTTTGTGTCGGAAAACGGGTTTTCGGATATTTCCTCCGCCTTTTTTCCCGTAAGAGCTTCGTACAGTTTTATAATGATATGCGCAAATTCTTTTCTTGTAACATATTCCGTCAAATCGTCATTATTCAGCGAATCGGGAATAAGATTTTTATCATACGCCTTATTGAGCTCTTCCTCCGCCCAGTCCGACGCCTTTGCCCATTTTCCGTTCATACCGGGCATCATACGTCCGCCTCTTGCGTCCATATCGGGCATCTCCGGCGGCGTTTGTCCGTCCGGTTGTTCTCCGTTCTGCATACCGGGCATCATGCGTCCGCCTCTTGCGTTCATATCCGGCATCTCCGGCGGCGTTTGCCCGTCCGGTTGTTCTCCGTTTTGCATACCGGGCATCATACGTCCGCCTCTGAAGTTCATTCCGCCAAAGCCGCCCATCATCTGATTGGTAAGAGAAGTAACCTTTTGCCCGTTCACGGTAACGTCTCCGCCGTTGAGTTCGCCTTTGCCGTCATAATCAAACGGGGATTGAGCCGTAATATTCAGTGTTCCGCCGTTGATAACAAGGTCTCCGTTTGAATCGAAAGCGTCAGTATCGCCCTGCGCCATTTTTACGGTAATATTACCGCCGTTGACTTCTATTTTTATAGCATACCGGTCGGATTTATCGGATGCGTTGATTCCGTCGTCCGAGGCGTCGATTGTAAACGTTCCGCCGTTAATCAGCAGATAAGTCGCTTCCAGTCCTTCGGCAGCCGAGATAGTAAAAATACCGTCGTTTATTTCCAGTTTTCCGTTTGCCCTGATACCGTCGCCGTCAGCTTTTATTGTATATGTGCCGCCGTTAATCGTCAAATCTCCCAACGATTCGGTATCGTCGTCATCCGGGTCGCATTTTATTGCGTCGTCCGCTTCAACGCTGAACGTGCCGCCGTTCAATATCATGCTGCCATCTGCGGCAAGGCCGTTATTTGCGGCTTTAATATTGAATTTAACGCTGCCGTCCACCGTAATTTTTGAGGCTGCGGCGCCTTTTATTCCGTTTTTGCAGGCGCTTCCGTCAATATTCAGCGTTCCCGTTCCGTTTATAACGAGCGATGCGCCGGATTTTACTTTGATACAAGCACCTTCAAAGTTATCGTTTGTTTCTTCTTCGTTTATGTCTTCCTTATCGGAAAGCGTTACGGTTCCTTCCACACGAATAACCGTTTCGGTCGATTTACTGCACACAACCGGCGCCGTGGAGGAACATGACAGAGTCAGGTCCCGAAATATTAAAGTTACCCCCGTCGTCTCTTTCTTGACTTTAATATTTCCTTCCGGACACGTGCCCGTTATTGTGTAAATACCCGCTTCGTCAATCGTAAGCGACGCGCCCTCTGTTTTATATCCGCTTCCGCTTTGGTCCGACGCCTTTATTCCGTCTTCCGAAAAAGTAAAGGTGTTTTCATTGCCAAAAACCGAAAGGCTCAGAAAGACCGTTGTTAAAATCGCAAATAATGATATAAGAATAATCCTTTTTACGGAAATAAATTTTTTAGTCGTATACATATCTATGCCTCCTTTTTTTTCATAAAGATGTCTCTTGTTAAAGATATACGGGGGTAAGATATTGTTTTTTGCGTTCTGTTTAAGCCGGATCAAGCGTGAACGTAATCTCGAAAGAGTCGTTGTCAGCGTCTCTGAATATGCTTAAGGTTACTTTGTCTCCTGCCTTGTTTTCGGCTTTGTATTTATTGAGCTCGTCAACCGTATATACCGTTTTGCCGTTATACGCGGTGATGATGTCGCCTCTCTTGAGTCCCGCCTTTGCGGCGCTGCTGTCTTTATTAATCTGCATTACCAGAATTCCCTTGGGAATGCCGTAATATTCAGCCTGCGCGTCGGAAATTGCGGAGCCCGAAATTCCTATGATGCCTTCGCTTGCGACGTAGCTGCTCTCGGAACGCTCAACGACTTCGCCGTATTCTATTATCTGCTTGATTTCGGGAAGAACTCCGTTTATCGGAATGGAAAAGCCGATATCCTCATAGTCGCTCGCAAGCTTTAAGTTATTAATGCCCACAACCTCGCCGTATGCGTTTACGAGCGCGCCGCCGGAGTTGCCTCTGTTTATCGTGGCGTTGGTCTGGAGCATGGTCATGGTCTTCTTTTTCGTCGAATAACCGTCATAGAAGCGCACTTCTCTGTTGATACCGGAAATTATACCGTCTGTTACGGAGTTGAGGTAGTTAAGTCCGGCAGGGCATCCTATCGCAAGCACTTCGTCGCCGACAACAAGCGCGTCGGAGTCGCCTATCGCCATAGGAACGAGGTCGAGTCCCTCGGGGTCGATCTTCAATACCGCGATGTCGGTAAGTTTGTCCGAGCCGACTACTTCCGCTTCGTGCTGGGTATTATCGTAGAGATAAACCGTTACCGTCTTTGCGTTTTCTATTATATGGTGGTTTGTGATTATATAGCCGTCGCTGCTGTAAATAAATCCCGAACCCGACGTGGTGGAGACGTAGTTGCCGAACATGCTCGACACGTCCGCTTCGGCTTTAACGCCGACCGCCGAAGGCGTGCACTTTGCCGCAACTTCGCTCTTGGTAAGTCCCGTTTTCTTTTCGGCGAACGCCGAGAGCTGAACTACCTGCACGTCGGACGCGCCGTTCTGAGAAACGGGCTGAGGCGCGGGCGCGGGCGCGTTATACGTCTTTCCGGCGAGGTAATCTGCCGTCATAAATACGGCTATCGTCGCCGCAGAAAGTGCGAACACCGCAAGCATTACCGCCGCGAATACCTTAAATCCCTTTGAGGATTTCTTTTCTTTTTTACCGGCATCCGCGGTATTATCCCACATACAGCCGTCGACGTTTGATTTTTCGGCTTTGTCCGCCTTTACGTAGGAATAGGTTCCGCTCTGCGGGTCGTAAGAAGCTTTGACTTCTTCCGCCGCTTCTTCGGCTTTTTCGCTTACTTCTTCTTTTACTTCTTCCTTGATTTCCTGTGCCTGTTCTTTGATTTCTTCCGTCAATTCCTCTTTAACTTCTTCGGAATTTTGGAGATCTGTTCCGTTCTGAACGTTTTCATAGTTTTTATCCATAACAACATCGTCCTTTCAAAAACGTTATTTGATACTTTTTTCGTTTACAGTTAAAGTATAAACCGTTTTTTTGATACTATGCTGTTATGAATGTGATTTTTCGGTGAATTATTCTGAAAATCTGATGTAATTGAGAATAACCGTTACCGCTTCGGCTCTCGTGAGGTCGTCATACGGTCTGAAGGAGTTCAGATCGCCCTGTACGAAGCCGAAGCCCCTTGCTATCGCGATATAGCCGACGTCCTCGTCTGCAAGCAGGTTGTTGTCGTTGAAATCGGTGATGAAGATATTCTTCATTGCCGCAACCTTCTTATAGCCCGCCGCGTCTATGATATATTTTACCGCCTGCGTTCTCGTAAGTCCCTTTGCGTCCTCTTCCTCGTCCATGTCAAAAGAGTCGTCCGAAAGGTCGCGCGAATAGAGGTCGAGCGAGTTTGCAAGGTAAGCGAAATCCGAGAAGGTTATTTTTTCGTCGGGGAAGAAGCTGCCGCCCTCAAAGCCGATGTCGAGGTCGCTGAGCATAAGTATGTCGGCTTCCGCCCAGTGTCCCGAAATATCGTCATACTCATATCCGTTCTGCTTCTTA
>JAGADB010000124.1 GCA_017613815.1 Clostridia bacterium
ACGAAAACTATGCCAAAATGGAAGAAGAGCTTCTATACAAGATAAATAACTTAGGTATAGGCCCGCAGGGCTTCGGCGGAGACACAACCGCTCTCGGCGTCAATATAGAATATTATCCGACGCATATCGCGGGGCTTCCCGTCGCCGTAAACGTATGCTGCCACATTACGAGGCACAAATCAAAAGAAATCTGATTTTTCGGTGAAATTTTACGGATATTTATTTACTTTTTCTAACGTATATGGTATAATATAAACGTAAAGGGAAGCCTTTATAAAAACCGAGCAGGAGGAAGTATTATGAAAATCTCAATTACCGGAAAAAAGTTCAGAGTTACCGAAGCAATTTCAAAAAAGATCAACGACAAACTGAGTAAATTCGACAAGTTTTTTGACACTGAATCTGACGCAACCGTTGTACTTCGTTCCAGAAAAAACAAGGAAATCATCGAAATTACCATTTATCAAAGCGGAACGATGTTCCGTTCGGAAGTGGAAGACGATAATATTCTCAATGCGCTTGACAAGAGCGTTGATATTATCGAAAGACAGATAAGAAAGAACAAGACGAGGCTTGCAAGACGTCTTAAAATCGGTGCGTTTGACAAAACGGTCCTTGCCGAAAGCCAGTGGAAAGACTTAAAAGAAGACGAAATCAAGATTACGAAAGTAAAGAACTTCGTAATGAAGCCCATGACTCCCGAAGAGGCGGTTTTGCAGATGAATCTTCTGGGACACGAATTCTTCCTGTTTACCAATTCCGAAACCGGCGCGAACAGCGTGGTTTACAAAAAGAAAAACGACGAATACGGACTCCTGAACGCGGTTTCCGAATGATTTTGAATATAAAGCGGCTGTCTTTCGGCAGCCGCTTTTATGTTTTCATATTTTGGAGCGGATTTAATATAATTAATTGACCGGAAAGGCGTTTTTGCAAAAATAAACCGGCAATTATTCAAAATGTTTTGAAAATGATATAAAACTATTGCAAATTCGCATAATTTGAGTTATAATAATTCAGGATATTATTTTGAAAGGATATACAGCGCAATGAATTATTTTAACATGTCCGTTTCTGAACTCGAAAGTGCAGAAAAAGAATTACTCAAAGAATATGAAAACGTCAAGGCAAAAGGTCTGAAAATCGATATGACGAGGGGCAAGCCCTGCAAGGAACAGCTCGATTTGTCGGAAGATATGCTTAAGGTTATAACTTGCAACGCGGACTGTTATACCGATTACGGCTTCGACTGCAGAAACTACGGGTTGGTTGACGGTCTTGACTATGCAAAAAAGATTTTCTCCGAAATAATCGGCGTGCCGTGGAATCAGATTATCGTCGGCGGCAACTCAAGCCTCAACCTTATGTATGACGCGGTTGCAAGATATATGCTTTACGGTGTTGCAAATGTAAACAAGCCGTGGGTAAAACTTGAAAAAGTAAAATTTTTGTGCCCCGTTCCGGGTTATGACAGACATTTTGCAATATGCGAGTCGTTGGGCATTGAAATGGTAAACGTTCCGCTTTTGTCTGACGGACCGGATATGGATATAGTGGAAGAACTGATTAAAGACGAATCGGTAAAGGGTATGTGGTGCGTTCCGAAATACAGCAACCCTACGGGAACGACCTATTCCCCCGAAGTTATAAAGAGAATTGCCTCAATGAAGCCCGCCGCAAACGATTTCCGTCTCTTCTGGGACAACGCGTACGCAATTCACGATATTTACGACGAGGGCGACACGCTTGTCGACATACTTCCCGAATGTGAAAAATACTCAAACGGCGATATGCCGCTGATTTTCATGTCGACGTCGAAGATAACGTATCCCGGCTCGGGCGTTTCGGCGCTCGGCGCTTCGAGAACGAATATAGACCACATAAAATCCATAATGCAGAAGCAGACGATAGGCCACGACAAGATGAATATGTGGCGCCACGTCAGATATTTCAAGACTGCGGACGGAATGAGAGAGTATATGAAAAAACACGCTGAAATACTCCGTCCGAAATTCGAAATATGCTTAAAGCTTTTAGGTGAAAACCTTGCAGACAAGGGAATTGCCGAATGGACTAATCCGAAGGGCGGATATTTTATAAGCCTGAACGTTTATAAAGGCTGCGCAAAGAAAACCGTTAGTCTTGCAAAGGATATTGGAGTAGTTCTAACCGACGCGGGAGCAACTTATCCTTATCACAACGACCCGAACGACGCAAATATAAGAATCGCGCCGTCGTTTCCGCCGATATCCGACCTTGAAGAAGGCATGAAGGTGCTTTGCCTGTGCGTAAAACTCGCGGTAGTTCAAAAACTTATTGAAGAAAAGAAATAAGGAGAATGATATGGCTGATCATAATTCGTACGTAAGCCCGTTTTCAACGCGGTACGCTTCCTCGGAAATGCAGTATCTGTTTTCCGACAATATGAAATTTAGCACGTGGAGAAAACTCTGGGTTTCTTTGGCAAAAGCCGAAAAGGCGCTCGGACTTGATATAACCGATGAGCAGATAAATGAATTGGAGTCTCACGTAAATACCGTCGATTTTGATGTCGCAAAGGCGCGTGAAAAAGAAGTAAGACACGACGTTATGGCGCATATTTACGCATACGGCATCGACTGCCCGAAGGCGGCTCCGATTATACATCTCGGCGCAACGTCGTGCTACGTAGGCGACAATACCGACATAATCGTGCTTAAAGAAGCAATGAAAATTGTTGAAGGCAAGCTGTGCTCGGTAATTTCAAATCTTTCTGACTTTGCGCTTA
>JAGADB010000125.1 GCA_017613815.1 Clostridia bacterium
GCGGTCGCGCTCGTTTTCAATGGTACGCGAAGCCATGATTCCGGGAACTCCGCAGCCCGTGCCGACAAGCATGGGTATGAACGATTTTCCCGAAAGACCGAATCTGCGGAAAATCCTGTCGAGAATGAACGCAATGCGCGCCATGTAGCCGCACGGTTCAAGAAACGCAAGAAGTAAGAACAGAACGAGCATCTGGGGAACAAATCCCAGAACGGCGCCCACGCCCGCGATAATTCCGTCTAAGATAAGACCTTTCAGCCACGGAGCGCAGTTTACCGCGTCAAGTCCGCTTTCAACGAGAACGGGAATACTTGGTACCCATACTCCGTCGTCCGCGGGATCCGGCTCTGTTCCGTCGTACTTTTCGTAAACCGAAACGGCGCTTTGAAGGTCTTCGTACGTGTATTCGACTTCTTCCGTCGCAAGCGTTTCCTCGTCTTCGAGCTCGTATGACGCTGTGTCGCCTTCCTTGAACGAGTCAAACGCATCCTTTACGGATTCGACCGTCGTATCGTCGTCAATGCCGATAAACGCGTCGATTACGTTTGACGCGTCGGAATATTCCTCCGCCTTTTCTTCATAAGCGGAAGCGCCTATGCCGAAAAGATGAAATCCGTCTCCGAAAAGACCGTCGTTCGCCCAGTCGGTAAGCTTGGTTCCGGGAGCGTCGGGCGCCATTGCGATAAAATAGATGAGAAACATTATAACCGCGAAAATCGGAAGCCCGAGAAAACGGTTGGTAACAACGCGGTCAATTTTGTCGGATATTGAAAGCTTTTTCGAATCCTTCTTTTTGTAGCACGATTTTATAATTGAAGCTATGTAAACGTAGCGCTCGTTCGTGATAATGCTCTCCGCGTCGTCGTCAAGCTCTTTTTCGGCGCTCTGAATGTCGACTTCTATGTGCTTGAGCGTTTCGGGCTTTATGTCAAGCTTTTCGAGAACCTTGTCGTCGCGCTCGAAAATCTTTATGGCATACCATCTCTGCTTTTCTTCCGGCATTGAGTGGAGAACGGCTTCCTCAATGTGCGCTATTGCATGTTCCACAACGCCCGAAAAACTGTGCTTCGGCACGGTTTTCGTGTTTTTCGCGGCAAGAATCGCTTCTTCCGCCGCCGCCATAACGCCGTCCCCTTTGAGCGCCGAAATTTCCACCACCTTGCAGCCGAGGGCTTCGGAAAGTTGATTTACGTTTATAACGTCGCCGTTTTTGCGGACTATGTCCATCATATTTATCGCGGCGACGACGGGAATTCCGAGCTCCGTCAGCTGAGTCGTGAGATAGAGGTTTCTTTCAAGGTTTGTGCCGTCTATTATGTTTAGTATCGCGTCGGGGCTCTCGTCGAGCAGATAGTTTCTCGCAACGACCTCCTCAAGCGTGTAGGGGGAGAGGGAATAAATGCCCGGCAGGTCGGTAATTATAACGTCGGAATGCTTTTTCAACCGTCCTTCCTTTTTCTCCACCGTTACGCCCGGCCA
This sequence comes from Clostridia bacterium, assembly GCA_017613815.1. Taxonomy (GTDB): domain Bacteria; phylum Bacillota; class Clostridia; order Oscillospirales; family CAG-382; genus UMGS882. The sequence goes on from JAGADB010000125.1 coordinate 1,480, forward strand.
GTTTCCGACAAACTGGTTTGAACCCGTGAGCGCGTTGAACAACGTGGTCTTTCCGCTGTTGGGGTTGCCCGCAAGGGCAATTTTGATTTCCATATCGTTTCCTCCTTTTAGTTACCCATAGGTAACCCAAATGCAAATAATATAGGGGAAAAATCCCCGGAAAAAGAATTATTCGACTTCCACCATCTGCGCGTCGGCTTTGCGAAGACTGAGTTCGTATGCGCGCACGGTGATTTCAACGGGGTCTCCGAGGGGAGCGACCTTGCGCACGTAGATTTCGGTGCCCTTCGTAATTCCCATATCCATAATGCGCCGCTTTACCGCACCTTCTCCGTGGAGTTTCACGACCTTGACTGTTTCTCCGATTTTTGCGTCTTTTAACGTTTTCATGGCATTTCCTCCTTAAATCATAATTTTCTGCGCCATTTCTCTGCTTATGGCAATTCTCGACTCTTTGATGCTTACAATGAGGTTTCCGCCCGTTTCGGCGACGATTTTCACGTTTGCGCCGGCAACGAACCCGAGGGTTTCGAGATGTTTGCGGATTTCGGGCTTTCCGCCGACTTTTTTGATTATGTTTTCTTCTCCTTCCGGAGCAAACATAAGCGGCATCATTTTATACCTTCTTTCCAATACTTCGGTTAGCATACGCTAACTTTCATATATATTATAGTTACCCTGTGCTAACTTGTCAAGAGTTTTTTGAAAAATTTTTTCGATTTGTATGAATTTCCGATAAAAAAACACGGGGATAAAAGGAATTTGTTGAATAATTATAATAAAAAACGAGAAGTTACCTTAAAATAACTTGAAATTGCCGCAAAAATATGTATAATAGAATATAGAAAGAAAAAAGGCGGTGAAAAAATGCAGGAATCCGGCGAAATGTATCTTGAATCCATACTAATAATCGGCAAAAAGAAGAATATTGTAAGGGCGGTCGATATCTGCGAGCAGATGGGCTTTTCAAAGGCGTCTGTAAGCAGAGCGCTTTCAAAACTCAAAAAAGACGGATACGTCATAATCGACGAAAACGGATTTATCGCGTTTACCGAAAAGGGAAGGGCCGTCGCGGAAAAGATTTACGAAAGGCACGAGGTGCTGTCGGAAATACTGATGATGCTCGGAGTAAAGGAAAAAACGGCGGTTGCCGACGCGTGCAGAATGGAACACGACATAAGCGACGAGACTTTTAACGCCATAAAAGAGCACATAAAGAGCAAAAAGACGCTTTGAAACGCGTTTTTTGAAAAATACAGAGGTGAAAAGATGTTACAACTGAAAAACGTCTGCTTCGGAGTCGAATCGGACGGAAAAGATAAGGAAATCATACGGGACGTAAGCTTTGAAATCCCCGACAATAAACTCGTCGTCATAACCGGCCCCAACGGAGGAGGAAAATCCACCGTCGCAAAGCTTATCGCGGGTATAGAAAAGCCGACGGAAGGCAGAATTTACTTCAACGGCGAGGACATAACCGAAAAAAGCATTACCGAAAGGGCGAAAATGGGCATCGCCTACGCCTTTCAGAATCCCGTAAAGTTCAAGGGCATTCACGTGCTCGATTTGCTGAAAATCGCGTCGGGAAAAGACTTGAAAATAGCGGAGGCATGCGAATATCTGTCGGCTGTCGGACTTTGCGCAAGGGACTATATCGGAAGAGAAGTCAATTCGAGCCTTTCGGGCGGCGAACTCAAAAGAATAGAAATCGCAACTGTGCTCGCGCGCTCGCTTGCCCTTTCGGTGTTTGACGAGCCCGAGGCGGGAATCGACCTCTGGAGCTTCCAAAATTTGATAGAAGTTTTCGATACCATGCGCAAGAGGATAGAAAACAGCTCGATACTCATAATTTCGCATCAGGAGAGAATACTTGAAATTTCCGACGAAATCATAGTGCTAAAAGACGGCTCCATAGAAAAACAGGGCAAAAAAGAGGATATTCTGCCGTCGCTTATCGGAACGCCCGAGGCGCTCGGCGTTTGCAGAAACAACGTGCCCGTGAAAGGAGAGCCCGCCGTATGCTGAAGCTTGACGAAATACAAAAAAGACTGCTCAAAGAGGTGGCGGACCTCCATACCGTGCCGGAGGGCGCGTATAACATCCGCTCAAACAGTAAGTCCGTAGGAAGACAGTCGAGCGCAAATATAGAGATTACTTCAAAAACCGACGTCAGCGGACTTGAAATACGCATAAAGCCAGGCACGAAAAACGAAAGCGTGCATATTCCCGTCGTAATGACCGAAAGCGGTCTTAAAGAGGTCGTTTATAACGATTTTTATATCGGAGATGACTGCGACGTCGTGATAGTCGCCGGCTGCGGCATAGATAACTGCGGAAATCAGGACTCACAGCACGACGGAATCCACCGCTTCTTCGTCGGAAAGAATTCAAAGGTAAAATACGTCGAAAAGCACTACGGCTCGGGAGACGGAAGCGGAAAAAGAATACTCAATCCCGGTACCGAGGTGTACCAGGAGGAGGGAAGCAGCGTTGAAATGGAAATGGTGCAGATAAAGGGCGTCGACGACACCGTCCGCACTACCAAAGCCGAGCTTTCCGCCGGCGCAAAACTCGTCGTAAGGGAACGCCTCATGACGCACGGAAACCAGAACGCCGTAAGTAAGTACGAGGTTTACCTAAACGGAGAGGGCTCAAGCGCCGACGTCGTTTCGCGCTCGGTTGCAAGGGAAAATTCGTATCAGAAATTCGACGCCAAAATCATAGGCAACGCGCCGTGCAGCGGACATACCGAATGCGACTCCATAATTATGGATAACGGCAGGATTCTTGCCGTTCCCGGACTTGAGGCAAACGACCTCGACGCGTCGCTCGTTCACGAGGCGGCAATCGGAAAAATCGCCGGCGAGCAGATAATCAAACTCATGACTCTCGGACTTACCGAAGCCGAGGCGGAAGAACAGATTATCAACGGATTTTTGAGCTGAAATTTGAATATAAAATGAAAAAAGCACGCTTTTCAGCGTGCTTTTTGCTTTTTTTCGGTTATTTTTTCTTTCTCGTAATCGTCATCATGCAGCCCTTGCCTTCGCCGTCGGCGACGGTTGACGGGAACGTGATGTCGACGTTTACAAACGGCTCGCAGATGCCGTAATCGCAGTGTCCCACCATGTCGCGGCAGAACATTTTTATCGTTTCGGGGGATTCACCGAGCTCGGTCAGCGCCTCAACGTGCGGACAGTTGCAAAAATGCTTTATCGCGCGGTCGTCTTCGAGTTCAAGCAGCGTCTGCTCGAAAACGAGGAATCCGCCCTTCGACGTCTGTCCCAAAACCGCTTCGGAGGGACCGACGTTTTCGGCTCCGCCGTATTTTTCGACGATTTTTTTGCCCTGGAATACTCCGAAATCGTAAGAGCCCTCGCGGATAACCCTTTCCGCATCGACTTCGGGATATAACTGCTTCAGTTTTTTCCAGATGAAGTAAATCTGGAACGACCTGTCCATATACGCGCTTTTTATTGCCTTGCGGAATTCCTCGATGCTGACTTTTTCATCGAGTTTCAGACTGTCGACGTAATCTTTTATTCTTTTTTCTCCTGCTTCGCTCATAGTAAATCTCCTTACGTAATATTAAAATAATGATAATCCGCTTTGGTTCAACTATAATTATACGATATTCCGCAATAAAAATCAAGGATTTTCGAGCGGCTTTTGTGTCGATTGTGTACACTTAATATTAAGTGAAATCTTTTGCCTTACGGCAAAAGGTGAAATCAAAGGCTTGCGCCTTTGGCGAAATCGTTCTCTGCGCTCACGGTGAAATAAAATCCGTCCTCTTTAACCCGCATAAAGCACGCATGTCTTTCTGCTTTTATATAATAGTCCCTATTAATAGTCTCTCCGCGAGAATAAAAAACAAAAACAAAATCGAAATCTGTACGCGAAATTGCCCGTCGGGGCTCCCGACCCGCAAGGACGGATTTCATTGAAAAAAGCCCGCTCTCTCGCGATTATTTCTGTTAGTGAAAGATGAATTTGAACACACAAAGTATAAAAGTGAAATCTTTTGCCTTACGGCAAAGGTGAAATCAAAGGCTTGCGCCTTTGGCGAAATCGTTCTCTGCGCTCACGGTGAAATAAAATCCGTCCTTAACCCC
>JAGADB010000126.1 GCA_017613815.1 Clostridia bacterium
AGGTTGGACAGCGTCGGCTTTTCCGAAAAAGAGGGATATTTTCTCAACGTTTCGGGTGTGGACCTGCTCGACAACACCCCGATTTACGACATAAAGCCGTATATTCCCATGGCGGACTGTTTTCCCGACGCGCGCGGAGGATATTCCGACGAAAACGCCTCCCATGCGCTTGAAGTTGAGTTTTCAAAAGACTGCGAACTTGAAAAAATACCCGAAAGCGACCTCGTCATCATTAAAAAGTGCATTTCCGAGGACCCGCGGCCGTCGTATCAGGAAGACGGAAGCAGGGTTTACAAAATGAAATACAAAAAATACGACGTATGCTTTACGGTAAGCGGGAAAAGGGCGGTTATTTCGGAAATCATAACGGAAAAATAAAAAATACCGGCTGAATGAAGGTGATTGTACCTTTACTCAGTCGGTTTTTTGTTGCATATCGCTGCAAGCACGGAATTTGTAAGGCATTACGGTAATGATGATTGCCCTTGCGGGCAAATGATGATTTGCGGCGTCCCCGCAAAATGATGAGATGAGTCCCGCCTATGTGCCGAAGGCACTCATCATTCGGCAAAGCCGATCATCATGCGCGAAAGCGCTCATCATGTTCCGCGCGGGCGGAACTCATCATTCGCCGAGCGCCATTTGGACGCTCGGCGTTCGACCTGATTTTTTATTTTCTTGATACAATTTCCTTTGCTATCTCCTTATACGCCGCTCCGCCTTTGGAATGTTTATCGAAATACATTACCGGCATACCGAAGCTCGGCGCTTCCGACAGTCTTACGTTTCTCGGCACGGGCGTTGAAAAAAGCTTGTCGGGAAAATACCTTTTGAGCTCTTCAAGCACCTGCATGGTGAGGTTTAATCTTCCGTCGAACATGGTTACAATAACCCCGAAAAGTTCGAGCGACGGGTTATACATTTTCTTTATTTTCGATATCGTCATAACGAGCTGGCTTAATCCTTCGAGCGCGTAATATTCGCACTGCATCGGCACCACTACCCCGTCTGCGGCGGAGAGCGAGTTTATGGTCAGCAGTCCGAGCGACGGCGGGCAGTCGATTATTATGTAGTCGTAGTCGCCCCTTAACGTATCGAGCGCCTTTTTGAGTTTATACTGTCTTTTTTCCTCGTCGACGAGTTCTATCTCCGCGCCGGCAAGCGAAATGTCGGCGGGAATAACGTCGAGGCATTCAAATTCCGTCTTTGATATACAGTTATACGGATTTTCCCCCGAAATGAGGTCGTAAGAGGTTTTCACGCCTTTTTTCGATATTCCGACGCCGCTCGTGGCGTTGCCCTGCGGGTCGAAATCGCAAAGCAGCGTCTTTTCTCCCAGAGAGCCGAGAGACGCCGCTATATTAACGGCGGAGGTCGTCTTTCCGACTCCGCCTTTCTGGTTTGCAAACGCAAGAATTCTGCAGTTTTTTTCATCCGCCATGAAAGTATTCTCCTTAAACGGACTTATGCGTCCGTATTTTCGTTCATATAGTCGTCGATTGCGTTTTTGAGCTTTATAAGTCCCTCTTCAAGCGTTACGTTATCCAGCTGCGCGCCCGCCGAGTCGAAATGTCCGCCTCCGCCAAGTTTTTCGAGTATGAGCTGAACGTTTACCGTGCCGTCGGAGCGCGAGGAAATATGCACGCTGCCGTCGATTACGCATATTACGAACGACGCGCTTACCTTTTCGAGAGTGAGGAGCTTATCCGCCGCCTTTGACGCGGCTATTTTATCCTTTTCCTGCGCCTCTTTTTCGTAAACCGAAATCGCGATTTTTTCTTTATAGATATGGATATTGTTTTCAAACGCCGTCTCGCGCGTAAAATCCTCTATCGACGTGCTGAAAAGTTTGGATGCGTCGTAGGGGTTCGCGCCCTCTCCGCGCAGATACTGCGCGGCGCCGAAGGTCTTTGTTCCGGTGTTTTTCGTAAACTGGTTGGTATCGAGGCTTATGCCCGCAAAGAGCAGGTTTGCCTCGGGTTTTGTGAGTGTTCCCGCGGGAACGGACTGTTCGAGTATCTCGCACATGAGTTCCGACGCGGAGGACGCGGCGGGTTCGATATACGAAATCTTCGGCGGATTTACGAATTCGCCGGTCTTTCTGTGGTGGTCTATCACGACGAACGAGCTTGCCGATTCATACAGTTCCGGCACCTCAAAGAACGTCGGGTTATTTACGTCGCACACGACGAGCAGCGTATCCGAGCGTATGAGCTCGTGCGCCGTCTCCCTGTCGACGAACAGTTCGTCGTACTCTCCCGCCTTATCGCGCATGCTGTCGAAAATCTTCTTCAGATTGAAGTCGTGGACGTTTACGACGACGTTTACGGGAACGCCGTTATACTTTGCTATTCTCGACACGGCGACGCAGGACGCGATGGAGTCGTGGTCGGCGTACTTATGTCCCATAACTATGACGTTTCCGCTGTTTTTTATAAGGCCTGTAAGTTCGTTTGCAATAACCCTCGAGCGCACCTTGGTCTTCTTCTGTACGGACTTTGACTTGCCTCCGTAATATTCGACCGAGTTTTCGCTCTTTACGACCGCCTGGTCGCCGCCCCTCTGGAGCGCAAGGTCGAGCGCGTTTCTCGCGACGCTCTCCTTTTCGCCGAAGGTGCCCTCTATTTTGGAAACGCCTATCGAAGCGGTGAACGGCATAGTTATATTGTCTATTTCTATCTCTCTTATCTTATCGAGGATATCGAATTTATCCTCGTCTAATTTTTCAAAATACCGCTGTTCGAAAAGGATGATGAATTTATCCTTATCGTATTCCTTTATGATTCCGCCTATCGACGCGGTCCACTCGTCGAGCACGCTTCCTATCGACGCCAGCGCCGTTCTCTGTTTATCCTGGATGAACTGCACCGCTTCCGAGAAGTTATCTATGACGACGAACGCCACCATGAGCGACTTCATTTCGCTTTCTTTTTTTGCGGCGGCAAGCGGGGTTACGTCGTTCCAGACGGTTATGCAGTGTCCCTTTCCCACCGACGACGTCTTATAGAAATTCACTTCGTATTCCTTGTTTTCCGCATTTATCTGCACGGCTTCGGCGTTATCGCGGAACATTCTCGCAGGGCTCAGCGACGAGCCGAACTTTTCGGACAGTTTTTTTCCGTAAAACGTCTCTTTTTCGCCCGAAATTGCGAGAAACGCCTTATTGTACCACACGATTTCGCCCGAGTCGTTTACTATCGCTATCGGATTTTTGAAGGAGGTTACGAAATTTATCGTCATTCCCGACAGAAGCGGGCTCTCCTTGGTCATTCCGCTTTTTTTGATCTCGTTTCCCGTAATTACCGCGTTTCCGATTAAAAACAGAATTATTATCGCTATTCCCGCGAAAACAAGCGGATATTCTCTTTTGACAAGACACGCAAGAGTGAAAATCACGAGCGCAAAAAGTCCCGCGAGCACGCTTTTCTTTGAAAACATCTTTTTCAGACAGTCTTTTAACATCTCTGTTTATATCCTTTCAATCAGTCCATATTTTACAAACGGTTCTGAAAAGTATACGATTTTCTTATTACCGACGACGCCCCTATAAACGCAAGGATTATGAACACCGTGCCGAAGCTTGCGAAAAGCGTAAGCACAAGGGTTGCGGAAACGATGATTATCACCGCCGCAATTCCGTTTATCTTTGCTTTCAGGAAATTATACAGTGCCTTTAATCCGAGGTATGAAAACGGGACCGACAAAACCGTGCTTACGTTATAAAAAGCCGCCGAAACGACCTCGTTTCCAACGAAAAAGTCGAATATGAAATACGCGGCGTACGACGCGTACAGAAATCTTGCGCCAAGCGGCGGCATGGTGAAAATCCAGTCCCTGTCTTCAAGGCATTCCTTTTGCATCGACGATATTTTACAGAAAAATCCGTAAAGCGCGGTCGATATGGCCGCGATAATCATTCCGAAAACCACGAGGGTGCTCAGGAAGTTTGCTTTTACGGAATATTCGCCCGCTTTTGCAAACGCCTCCGCGTAGTCTGCCGTCTCCCCGCTTACCTGCTGAGTGCTTTCCGAAATTACTTCGAACATATTTCTGTAAAGGTTTCCGAAAAACGACGCCACCGTCTCGACGGCGGTCTTTACCGTTTCCGGCGCTATATTTCCGTATGCCTTCCACACGAGAACAAGCGTGTTTGCAATTATTCCCGAAGCGCAAAGAACCGAAAGGTAAGCGTAGGTCTTTGACTTACTAAACTTTTCTTTTGCGCAGTAAAAAAGGCACAGCGCAAGAAGCAGGCACAAAAGCACGTTTACCGCGGCGCCGAAAATATCTTTTCCGTCGGGGCTTTTGCCGTACGCAAAAAACGCCGCCGCAAACGAAATTACCGGGACTGCCGCTATTATCGGGATATTCCCTTTTGACATAAGTATCGAATAGGTTATCGGAAAAATTGCGAGAGAAAGCATTCCCAAAAGGGAAAACGCCGAAAAGCCCGCGGCAAAATACATAAGCGAGAGCGCGGATATTGCAAAATATACGAACGTCATTATTCCGTTGTTCCTTATTTTTTCGCCTTTTTCTCCGTCCAAAGCCGTTCTCCCGTGAATAAAAATCTTTCCGTAATCTATTATATTTTATCACAAATGCCCGTATTTTGCAAGACCTCTCTTACCGTGCGTTTTCTTTGTTTTTCATAAAAATCCGCCGTTTTTTTCGTTTTATCAAATTTTTGTTGACAAACACTCTGTTTTATGTTATACTACAAAAGCACTTAATCCGGCCCCCTGGTCAAGCGGCTAAGACATCGCCCTCTCACGGCGAAAACGGGAGTTCGATTCTCCCGGGGGTCACCAAAAAGGCCCGTTGGTCAAGCGGTTAAGACACGGCCCTTTCACGGCTGTAACATGGGTTCGATTCCCGTACGGGTCACCAGAAAAAACCTCGTCTTTTGACGAGGTTTTTTCAACTAAATCCGTCCTTGCGGACGGGTGAAATCCGACTCCCGCGGGTGAAATCGCTCCGCGGTGAAATCGCCTGACGGCGGATAAGGGACGGATATATTTTTGTCAAAACCGCGCTCCGGAAACGGAGCGCGATTTTTTTATTAAACTAAATCATACGCGCATATTGCGCCCGAAAGTGTGTTTACGATTATCTCGTACGAGCCGTCGCCGTCGATATCGCTTACAACCGGCTTTGCCATGCTGCCGTTTGATTTCCTGCCCTTTTCCTTACTGTCGGGAAGCGGGGTTTTATAAAGAAGTCTGCCCTCGTAATTCAGTATATAAAGGCTTCCCCTCGTTATTCCGTAACCCTGCTCCGTATCGAAATACGAGCAGAACACTATCTCCTTTTTGCCGTCGAAGTCAAGGTCGCGGCACACTACCGGAGACGCGTATTCATACTGCGGGCTTGTGCGCGAGGTCAAATTATACGGCCAGGCGTACGGCTCTTTTTTACTAAGCGAAAAGCAGTGCACTTTTCCGTTATACGAGTTGAAGAGTATTTCCTTTATGCCGTCGCCGTCGATATCCTCCGCGCAGGGAAGCGAGAACACGCCCGACGCGATATTCGTTTCGTTCTGGTACAGCGGACGGCCGAGGTCTGTGGGGATTGTCTCCCAGTTATAGCCGAGTTTATCGTTTCTGTAACGCGTTCTGTCGCCGTTAAGTATTGCGACCGACATATATTCGCTCGGCGGGTAGGTTACGTACTTTCTGTTGCACATCAAAACCGACGTTATTATCTCGGGTTTGCCGTCGAAATCAACGTCGCTCACCGTAACGCCCGCGTGTCCGAATTCCGCTTTATAAAGGGTCTCCCTTTTTTCGTTGCCCGTAACCGCAAAACCGAAGCCGCGGTTTTCTCCGCGTATTTCAAAAGCGTAATTCTCGTAAAACGCCACCTCGCCCCAGTTCCTGCCGCCGAACACGACAGGGTTTGCGGGGTACGGTTTTCCGTCCGGCTCGAAAACGCACAGATACGACATATCGCTCGGCGCTATTATTTCAAGTATGCCGTCGCCGTTAAGGTCGGCGGTCGTTATTCCGTCCATAAAAATGCCGTAAAGCAGCTGCTTTTCGGTGTCGGGAGTCTGCGGCCAGCCGTCTCTTATCGTTCCGTCGAAATTATAGACGTATATGCTCGTAATGCTCTCTATTCCGAGTCCCGCGATTATCTCTTTTTTTCCGTCGTTTTCAAGGTCCGCAACTTCTATCGACCTTACCGAAACGTCGGCGGGTATCTGCGGCCAGCCGGGAAGAAAATAGCCGTCGGCGCTAAGCACCGATATCACTCCGTGTCCGTGTCCCGTTATGATTTCTTTTTTTCCGTCGCCGTCTATATCGGAAACCTCGGCGTCGGGCCAGGTATGGCCGTTGCTTACGCCGAATTCGGCAAACGCGGTATTTCTGTCCTTTCCGGAATTAACCTTCCACTTCTCTTTGCCGGTTTCAGCGTCGAGCACGGTTATCGAGTAGTTCGAAAACACTATCTCGATTTTGCCGTCGCCGTCGATATCTTCTACTGCCGGCGAGGAATAGTACGCTTCCTCCGTCCAGCCCGAAAGCGTGCCGGCGTTTTCATATTTCAGCACGGGGCTTATGCCCGCCGAAACCGAAAACGGAGCCGTTATCAGAAAGATTATGAAAAGCGTTGCGATTTTTTTCATGTCCTACTCCGTTCCGCACCGGCACTTCTGTCGGTTACCATATAATTTGCGCCCTCGCTCGTCGTTTTTATGACTATAAACGAATAATCCTTATTCTTATCGAGTCCGTATATATAAATCTCGTTTATATAGCCCGCGCCCGTTGCGTCGGGATAGGAAATTTCCCCTTTTTCGTATCTGACGTCTCCGTTAGTCTTCATTTCAGCCATTACTCCGCCTTTTTCCATATAAAAGACGC
>JAGADB010000127.1 GCA_017613815.1 Clostridia bacterium
CATTATTCATTATTCATTATCCTTACCGCCTGTTATAATAAAAAAACATTTACAAATTAAATATTTGTTGCTATAATAAACACAGATTGTATAAAAAGAAACGGGGGCTTGCGCATGTTTAAGAAAACTGCGGCGTTTTTATTTATAATTCTCGCGATTTTTTCGCTTTGCGGCGTTTTTGCGGAAAATCTGCCCGGGGACAAGGTAACGATCATCGTAAAGGTAGCGGGCGACGCCGTTCTCGAAGCTTCAAGCGCGAAAAACGTAAGTTATTCGTCTTTCCGGAACACAAACGAGGAAAAAGCCGTCGAAAGCGGCATAAGAGAAGCGCAAAACAAGGTAAGATCGGCGATATTGCAGAACGTCGACCGGGAAGCCGAGGTGGAATACGTCTATACGCACGTGTTCAACGGCTTTGCAATGGACGTTTATCCCGAGGACATAGAAAAAATCAAAGCTCTTCCCGGCGTTGAAGGCGTGTTTCTTTCCAAGGAAGGCGTCATCCGCGAGAACGATGAAGGCGGAACAGGAACAGGGTTCGGAGCCGAATTGATGCACGCGGACTATATGCACTCGCTCGGCTACACCGGCAAGGGCACGGTTATCGCCATTATGGACACCGGTCCCGATGTGAATCACGAATTTTTCAGCGGAGAGATAAGCCGCGCAAAAATATCCAAAAGCGACGTCGCCGAAAAGATAGAAAACGGGCTTCTTTCAACCGCTACGCAAACCGCTCACATCACGGCGAACAGGGTTTACTTCAACGAGAAGTTTCCGTTTGTATTCAACTATGTCAATAAAAACTGCGACGTGTACGACACAAACGATTTTCACGGAGCCCACGTTACGGGAATCGCCGCAGGCAACAACGGAACCGCCCCCGACGGCAGCCGGTTTGTCGGAACCGCGCCCGACGCGCAGGTGCTCGTTCTTTGCTGCATATCCGGCGGCGTCGTTCCCACGGCCGTGCAAATCGGGGCGATGGAAGACGCGGTAAAACTCGGCGCCGACGTATTAAACGCAAGCTTCGGCATCGACTACGGCGAAGTCAACGTTCCCCAGGAAATCGCTATCAACAACCTTTTTAAAGCGGGGCTTTTGTATTCCTCCGCGGCCGGCAACTCTTCAAGAGGATACTGCGCGGACTATTATTACCCGCTGCCCTCTGACGTCGACTATTCGTCCGGCGGCACGCCCGTCCACTTCACCGCAGCCACGGCCGTTGCAAACGCAACCACGCTGAAATCGTGGGAAAACGTCTGCAAAGTTATCGTCGACGGTGAACCGGTTGTTTTTCTTGAAGAAAACGATAGCGTTTCCTTTGCAGAGAGCTTCGGCGGCGGGGAATACGCCTTTGAGTTCGTGGGTGAAGCAAAACCGTCCGACTTTGAAAACGTCGACGTAAACGGAAAAATCGTCGTAGCGCTTCCCAAAAAAAGCGATGACTGGGCTTACGTCGATAAAGTGGAGACCTCGATCGCCGCGGGCGCCGTAGGCATACTGTTCATAAGCAAAGACTCTTATCCGATAATAAACATCTATCAGGCGTCGTTATATGATATGCCGACGGCAACCGTATCCGCAGACGACGCCGACAAGTTTATAAACGCACTTCAAAAAACCGTATTCGTCGAACCCGAACCGAAATACTGTATAATATACCGGGATGCCGTGAGACTGTCCCAGGTAACCAGCTGGTGCACGAACAGCTCGCTCGAGCTCAAACCTGAAATTTCGGCGCCGGGCAGTAATATTTATTCCTCGACAAACGACGATCAATACAAGTCCGCTTCCGGCACGTCAATGGCGGCTCCGCACCTTGCGGGCGCGTATGCGCTTATGCTGCAGTACGTAAACGATAACCCGGATAAATTTTCCGGCATACAAAATAAAAATCAGTTTATTGAAAATCTCTTGATGTCCACCGCCGACGTGGTTTACCAGGAAAGCGGCACACCCTACTCGCCGAGACAGCAGGGCGCGGGCCTTATAAATCTCAAAAGGGCGGCGGAAACGCCCGTAACGCTTATCGGCGACAAATATATAATCGACGGCTTTGAAGTCGAAAAGTCAAAGATAAGCTTAAAGGAAATCGGAGACAGCTTTAATATAAACTTTACCGTGCGTAACTTTACAAACGCGGACGTAACCTACGACAGCGTGAGAATGACGGTTATAACCGATGACTTAACCGAGGACGGATACGTCGCCGAAAAAATGAGAACGCTTTCGTTTGACGCTTCCCTTCCCGAAAGCATAACCGTTCCCGCAAAAACGGACCTCGCCGTATCCATTCCCGTAACGCTTGACAAAACGGAAGTCGACGAAAACTTTTCCGTCTTTGTAAACGGCTTTTACGTTGACGGATTTGTGTTCCTTGAAAACACCCTTGACGAAAGCGTGCCTATGGTAAATATCCCCTTCTGCGGCTTTTACGGCGACTGGAACAGCCAGTTCGTTTTTGACAGAGACGCTTTCGACGCCGAAGCCTTGTGGGGAAAGACGTTTATGTGCGCGGACACAAAAAGAAACGAAGACGGCTCCTCCGGCGCAAAGCGCACCGAAAAGGCGGGCAGAAACCTGTTTATGCCCGATACAAGGGAAAACCTTTTGGCATACGGCAGTAAAGATTACGTCGGCTATTCGCCGAACGGCGACGGCAACGCCGACGTTCCCGCAGTTCAAATCTTTCCTTTAAGGCCCCCCGGAGACATAGAAATTCTCGTGTATAACTCCGACGGAGAGCAGGTCTACAGAGCTTTTTACGAAAACGAACACCTCCCGAAATACTTTGAACTCGGAGTACCTATCCCCACGGAACTTGCAAACGCGCTTCCCGACGGAGATTATACCTTCGTTGTCAATAGCGGCGTAAGCAGACCGGATACCGAAAACTTTAAGATGAGGAAAGAGCTCGAATTCAATTTTTACATTGACCGCGAAAAGCCCGTCATAACGAAGTTTGAAATAACCGACGACAACCTGTGCCGCATTTCCGCAACCGATAACAGACAGCTTATGGGTCTGGTCGCTTCCGCGTCTTTTGACGGCGTAACCTTTACCGGTTCCGTGCCGATTAACGGCGAGAAAGAATTCGAATTCGAATTCCCCATTGACGGCATCGACGAGGGCTCGCTCATCGTGGAAGCGGTCGACTATGCGCAAAACAGCGCTTTTGTATTCGAAGAAGATCATCTTTACATGAGTTATGATTTCAGTTACGGCTCATCCGTCGTCTTTTCGGCGATAAACGAATCGAACTCGGAGCTTTCGCCGACGGTGATTCTCGCGCAGTATAATAAAGGCAGGCTGGTCGGACTTTATACGAAAAACGACCCGATTCCCGTGGGCGTGTCTGCAATTTCGTTCACCCCCAAAGACGTTCCGCACGATTGCCTGAAGCTGTTCGCGTGGGATAGCCTTACCGGCATGAAGCCGCTGTTTGAACAGCTCGAAATTTATTTAAAATAACTGTTTATAAATGAATAA
>JAGADB010000128.1 GCA_017613815.1 Clostridia bacterium
AACTTGGCAAAGCAGATTAATTTAAAATACACGCGCGACATTTCCGAAGCGAAAGCGGCGGTGGCGGACGGAAGCGCGGACTGCGCGTTTCTCATCAATCCCACAAAGGTTTCGGACATCAAAAACGTCTCTCTTGCGGGCGACAAGATGCCGCAGAAATCGACTTACTTTTATCCGAAGCTCATTACGGGGCTTGTCATGAACGAACTTGTTCCCCTTACAGTTTTTAACAAATAAAGAAAGAAGGCCGGAAAATGCCAAAAGAACTTGAAAAAAGCTACAATCCCAAAAATATTGAGGACAGAATATACAAGACGTGGAACGACGGAAAATATTTCGAGCCGTCTTCCGACTCCAAAAAGGAGCCGTACACGATAGTTATCCCGCCGCCCAACGTTACGGGACAGCTTCACATGGGACATGCCCTCGACGAGACGCTTCAGGACATTCTCATCCGCTACAAGAGGATGAGCGGATACGACGCGTTATGGGTGCCCGGCACAGACCATGCCGGAATCGCAACTCAAATCAAGGTTGAGGAAAACTTGCGCGTAAACGAGGGGCTCACGAGGTACGACCTCGGCAGAGACGCGTTTCTTGAGAGAGTCTGGGATTGGAAAAACAGGTTCGGCGACAGAATTATAAATCAGCTCAAAAAGCTCGGCTGCTCGTGCGACTGGACGAGAGAGCGCTTCACTATGGACGAGGGCTGCTCCAAAGCCGTCCGCGAGGTTTTCGTAAACCTTTACAACAAAGGGCTCATTTACCGCGGACACAGAATTGCGAACTGGTGCCCCCACTGCAAGACGGCGCTTTCCGACGCGGAAGTCGACAATCCCGAGCAGGAAGGCTTCTACTGGCACATTAAATACAAAATAAAGGACAGCGACGAGTACATCGTTATCGCGACGACGCGTCCCGAGACGATGTTCGGAGACACGGCGATAGCCGTAAACCCCAACGACGGGAGGTACAGACATCTTGTCGGAAAATACGCAATTCTCCCCTTCTTAAACCGCGAAATTCCGATAATCACCGACGATTACGCCGACGTCGAAAAGGGTACGGGATGCGTTAAAATCACACCGGCGCACGACCCGAACGATTTCCTCGTAGGAGAGCGGCACAATCTCGAACAGATAAACATTATGAACGACGACGCGACGCTAAATGAGGTCGCAGGCCGTTTTGCGGGAATGGACAGATACGAGGCGAGAGACGCCGTCGTAAAGGAACTCAAGGAAATGGGCATACTTTTAAAAGTCGAGCCGACAGTCCACAACGTCGGAGTATGCTACCGCTGCGGCACGACGGTCGAGCCGCTCATTTCGGACCAGTGGTTCGTTAAAATGGCGCCGCTTGCGAAGCCCGCTATTGAGGCGGTAAGAGACGGCCGGATAAAGTTCGTTCCCGAAAATCAGGCGAAAAAATATTTCAACTGGATGGAAAACATTCACGACTGGTGCATTTCCCGTCAGCTCTGGTGGGGACACAGAATTCCCGCGTTCTACTGCGACGACTGCGGCGAAACGGTCGTTTCAAAAGAAGACGTCAAAACCTGTCCCAAGTGCGGAAAACCCATGCGGCAGGACGAGGACGTGCTCGACACGTGGTTTTCGTCGGCGCTATGGCCGTTCTCTACGCTCGGCTGGCCCGAAAAGACCGCCGACCTTGAGCGCTTTTATCCCACGTCGACGCTCGTTACGGGATACGACATAATCACGTTCTGGGTATCGAGAATGATTTTCTCGGGGCTCGAACACACGGGAAAAGCTCCGTTTGACACGGTGCTTATTCACGGACTTGTGAGAGACGAGCTCGGCAGAAAGATGTCGAAATCCCTCGGAAACGGCGTGGACCCGCTTGAAGTTATCGACAAATACGGCGCTGACGCGCTTAGATTTACCCTCGTTACCGGCAACGCGCCCGGCAACGATATGAGATATTCCGACAAAAAGGTCGAGGCCTCCGGCAACTTTGCAAACAAAATCTGGAACGCATCAAGGTTTATGCTTATGAACCTCGAGGACGGCGTAAAACCCGAACTTCCCGATTCCTTGAACCTCGAAGACAAGTGGGTTGTCTCGAAATTCAACACGGCGGTAAGGGAAATCACCGCAAATCTTGACAAATTCGAGCTCGGCGTGGCTTCGGCAAAGATTTACGAGTTCTTCTGGGACGTTCTGTGCGACTGGTACATTGAACTCATAAAGCCGCGGCTCTTTGAAAAGGGCACTCAGTCGAACAGAAATGCGCAAAGCGTGCTTCTCTATATTTTAAGCGGCGCTCTTAAACTGCTTCACCCGTTTATGCCGTTCATCACGGAGGAAATATGGTCGCACATAGGTTTTGAAAAGCCGCTTATAGTTTCAGAGTGGCCGGAATACGACGAAAAACTTAATTTTTCAAGCGACGAAAAGGCGATGGAAAAGATAATCGACGCGATACGCTCTATAAGAAACGTGCGCGCGCAGATGAACGTTCCGCCGTCAAGAAAAGCGAAGTTATACATCGTTTCCGATTTCAAGGACAGCTTCAACGGGGACACGGCGGTGTTCTTTACAAAGCTTGCATCGGCAAGCGGCGTGGAATTTGTCGATTCCTACTCGGCTTCGGGCTCGGTAAGCGTTGTTTCGCAGGGTGCGAAAATGTTTATTCCGATGTCTGAAATAGTCGACGTCGAAAAGGAACGCGCGCGTCTTGAAAAGGAAAAGGAGACGGCGCTTTCCGAAATAGAAAGGGTTACAAAGAAACTCAATAACCCCTCGTTTACCGAAAAGGCGCCGAAAGCCGTCGTTGACGAGGAAAGAGCAAAGCTCGAAAAGTACACGGCGATGCTGAAAAGCGTTGAAGAAATGCTTGAAAATCTATAATAAAAGGCACAAAAAAGCCCTCGTTTTCACGAGGGTTTTTTTATTTATTTCAATATATCCGAAACGTCTGTTTCGGGAAACGGTACGACGGGCGGCATATTTTTCCTTCTTTTTCCTATAGTTTTTGAAAAAACCGTCATATTATACCATTTTCCGAACTTATATCCGCATTTTTCGAGCGTTCCGACCTTTTTATAGCCCATGTGCATATGAAATCCGACGCTTACGTTATCCTGGTGCTTGTCGGGAATTTTTGCGTTTGTAACGCAGGCAAAGAGGTTAACTATTCCCTGCTTTTGTGCTGTTTTTTCAAGCGCTTGGTAAAGAATTTTACCTATTCCCCTGCCTCTGAACTCCTCTTTTACGTAAATGCTTGTCTCGGCGGACCAGTCGTACGCGCGCCTTGCCTTGAATCTGCCAAGATACGCGTATCCGACGATTTCGTCTTTATCGAGGGATACGATATACGGATAGTTTTCAAGTGTTGTCTTTATGCGGTTTTTGAATTCCTTTACAGTCGGCACGTCATATTCGAAGGTTATCGCGGTTTTCTTGACGTAGGGTGCGTAAATATCGCGCAGTTTTCTTGCGTCTTCGGGCGATGCTATGCGCAGTTTAATCTTATTTTTCATCTTACAGTCTGTCGATTATCTCCGCCCAGTCGGCAAAATCGGCGTCGCTCGCCATAATCCATTCGCCTTTGGGCGAAAGTCCCACGCTGCCTATTTTTATGCCGTCGGGCGAGCAGTTTCTCTTGAACTGCTGGGTAAAGAAGCGTCTGCAGAACACTTTCAGCCACTTCTTTACGGTTTCGGCGTCAAATTCGTCTTCAAACGCGCGGTTTGCCAGAACGTATATCTTTTCGGGCGAAAAACCGTATCTTACCGCGTAATACGTAAAGAAATCGTGAAGCGCGTACGGGCCCACCGAGTCCTCGGTCTTCTGAGTCATCTTTCCGTCTTTATCGGGCGGAAGAAGCTCGGGGCTTATCGGCGTTGCGGCGATATCTTTAAGAATTTCGCCCGCTTTTTCTCCGAAAATACCGCTTTCGGCAATAGTTTCAATCATCCATCTGAGCAGCGTTTTGGGAACTCCCGAATTTACGCCGTACATGCTCATATGGTCTCCGTTATAGGTGCACCAGCCGAGCGCGATTTCGCTCAAATCTCCCGTGCCGCACACGAGGGCGTTATTTTTATTCGCAACGTCCATCAAAATCTGCGTGCGTTCCCTTGCCTGCGCGTTTTCATACGTTACGTCGTGAACCTCCGCGTCGTGTCCGATATCCTCAAAGTGTTTGAGGCAGGATTCCTTTATGCTTATCTCCCTTGTCTCGATTCCGAGCTCTTTCATGAGGTTCCATGCGTTATCGTGCGTTCTCGACGTGGTTCCGAAGCCCGGCATGGTAATTCCTATCACGTTTTCGCTCTTTCTTCCGAGTTTTTCCATCGCCTTTACCGAAACAAGCAGCGCAAGCGTAGAGTCAAGGCCTCCCGAAACGCCGACTATTGCCTTTTCGGCGGCTTTTTGAAGGCGTTTTTCAAGTCCCGCAACCTGCATATCGAATATTGCAAGGCAGCGTTTTTTAAGTTCCTCTTTATCGGACGGAACGAAGGGCATTTTCTTTATTTTTGCGAGTTTTCCGTCGGAGCGGAGTTTGGATTTATACGGATTTACGCCGTAAAGTCTTACGTTCTGCACGTCTCTGTCGCAAAACAGTTTTTTCGCTTCCGCGGAAAAGTCCTTTTTCTTTATTTTATCCGCTTTTATCTTTCCCAGATCGACGTCGGAAAAAAGAATATAGTCTCCGTCGATGAAATTTTCGTTTTCGGATACGATTTTGCCGTTTTCGGCGACAATGCTTTTTCCCGAGTAAACCGCGTCGGACGTGGATTCGCTTTTTCCCGCCGAAACGCATGCGTACACGTTAATTCCCTTTGAAGAAAGGCTCTTTGCCTCGTTTAAGGCAAATTCCCTCTTTGCGACGATTTCCTTACTTGCGCAGATATTGAAGACAATCTGCGCTCCGCAAAGCGAAAGGTATGCTCCCGTATTTACGGGTGCGCCGAGGGTATCCCCCGCTTCGACGGCAAACTTTACTCCCTCTTTGCCTTCGAGCACTATATACGGGGAAACCGGGATTTTATACGACGGGTAAACACCTATTTCTTCCGACATTATCTCTTTTATTCCGAGTTCGTCGGGTGAAGAAAACCATCTTTTTTCGCTTTCGGAGAGGAGCGTTTTGGGAATCAATGCGCAAATTCTGCCGCCGCTGAAAACGCACGCGCAGTCAAAGAGTTTTCCCCCGATCTGCAAAGGCGCGCCCGCGATGATTACAGCGTCGACGTCTTCCGAAAGATGCGCGATTTTATTCAAGGAAAGCACCGCGTTTTCAAGAAGCGTTTTCTGGAAGAACAGGTCGGCGCAGGTGTATCCCGTAACGGAAAGCTCGGGGAAAACTATAAAATCCGCCTTTTTTTCGTTTGCTTCCTTTATTTTTCCGATTATTTTTTCGGTATTTTCCTTTACGCCGCCCACCGACACTTCCGGCACGGCAAGCGCTATTCTTGCATAATCAAACATTTTTCAACACTTCCCTTTTCAAAGCATATTCGTTTCTTTTTCGGACTTTTTTACCTTTCCGACAAGTCTGTTTATCGAAAAACCCTTTGCGGAAAAATTATCCTCGTATTCCGTATGTATATTATCCTTTTCGTATTCGGAATTATGTAAATCAAAACACACGTCGGACAGTTCTATTCCCGCTTTTTCGAACTGTTCGAGCGAAAAGTCGAAAAGCGGACGGTTATCCGTTTTGAAGTATATTTTTCCTCCGTCTTTTATGATTTTTTTATAAATTTCAAGGAATGATATAAACGTAAGTCTTCTTTTTGCGTGTCTTTTTTTCGGCCACGGGTCGGAAAAATTAAGGTAAATTTCGTCTATCTCGTTTTCGTCGAAAATCTCGCAAAGTCTCGACGCGTCGTCGCAGATAAAAAAGACGTTTTTAAGCTCGTCGTTCTTTACCTTCTCCATTGCAAGCACAATTACGTCCGGCACCTTTTCAAAGCCTATATACAGTTTTTCCGGATTTCTTTTTGCGTTTTCAAGTATAAATCTGCCTTTTCCGCAGCCGATTTCTATACTTATTTCCCTGTTTTCCGAAAATTCCTTCCATTTGCCTTTATTTGTCTCGGGTTCCTTTATGAATATTTCGGAGCACGCTTCCATTCTCTTTTTTCCGTTTTTCTTTTTTCGCATCCGCATTGAGCGATACTCCTTTGAACGTATAAAAATTCTCTTTGTGTAAATAATACTTTCAGAATGAGAAAGATTTCTCTTTTTCATTTGTCATAAGAAATTAAGGAGATGAAATAAATGCTTGACAGAACAGCCCTTATTCTTTCCATTATCGGAGCCATAAACTGGGGCAGCATCGGTCTTTTCCAGTTTGACCTCGTCGCCTGGCTCTTCGGCGGTCAGGACAACGTCATAAGCAGAATTATTTACGTTATTGTCGGTCTTGCGGGTCTTTGGTGCATCTCGCTCTTATTCAGGGAGAGAAGCGCGATTTCCGACGGAGAAGAACATTTATAATTCCGTGAAAATACAGGAAAGCGGTTTCGCTTTCCTTTATTTTTTTACTTAGTCGCCTATTGAGCGCATATCCTTTACCATATCGTCTATCTGCGCTTCGAAGCTGGAATCCTTATCCATCATTTCCTTTATTTTCTTTACCGCGGAAACGACGGTCGAGTGGTCTCTGTTGAAGACCTTTCCGACGTTCTCGTACGACATTTCGGTAAGCTCTCTCAAAAGGTAAATCGACACCTGTCTTGCCATGGCGATTTCGTTTGTCTTTCTCTTGCCGACAATCTCTTCCGGCGCTATTCCCGTTTTCTGCGACACGTAGGTTATTATCTTATCCGGCGTTATCGCGGCGGCCTTTGCCGTCAGTATGTCGTTTACCGCCGTCTTTGCGTGTTCCATGCAGATATCGGCGTTCTGTATGTATGCAAGCGCCCTCATCTTTTTGAGCGCTCCCTCTATCTGTCTTATGTTATCCTTTATGTTTTCGCCGAGGTACATAAGCACGTCGTTGGGGATATTCATGCCGAACGCCTGGGCTTTGCGCTTGAATATCGCAACCCTGAGTTCAAGGTCCGGCGGCTGGATATCGACGATAATTCCGTGCTCAAATCTTGAGCGGAGTCTTTCGGCAAGCGACTTTATGTCCTTCGGAAGACGGTCAGAAGTCAGTATAATCTGCTTTCCCGACTCGAAAAGCGCCTCGTAGGTATGGAAAAACTCCTCCTGTATAGCTTCTTTTCCGGCAATAAACTGGATATCGTCGAGCAGCAGCACGTCTGCGTTTCTGTATTTTTCCCTGAACATTATCGACGTCTTATTGGCAAGCGCCTCAATAAGCTCGTTCGTGAAATCCTCGCCTTTTACGTAAATAATCGTGAATTCCGGGTGCCTCGTCGCGATTTCCCTCGTTATCGCGTACAAAAGGTGGGTTTTTCCGAGTCCGGGAGAGCCGTACAGAAACAGCGGGTTTGCCACCGTCGCCGGTCTTTCGGCAACGGAATATGCCATATTATACGCTATATCGTTTGAACGTCCGACGACGAAATTGTCAAAGGTATATTCGGGGGAATAATTCGGAAGCGAGCGCGAGACGAATATCTTGGACGACATTTTTTTGCTCTCTTCCTCATCGTAAACGCGCACGAAATCGGGGTTGTTGACGGTCTGGTCTTCGGCTTCGAGCTTTTCGGCAACCTCTTTTAACTGTTCCGTCTCCTTTTTCTTTTCCATTTCTTTTATCTGCGCGTCGGATGAACTGCCCTCCGACGATAATACGACAACTTTTACGTCAAAACCGAGTATATCCTTTAAGTCTTCTTTTAAATAATCAATATACTTTGATTCGATAATGCTCTTTTTTAAATCGTTATCGGTACTGAAATACGCTGTGTCGGGAGTGAGTCTTTCGAGCGACAGATTATCAAACCAGAGTTTTATTGCCATATCCGTCAAATCGTGCTCTTTTTCAAGCTTTTCGACTACTATTCTGCAAATATCCTTTTCGTTCATTTCTGCACTTCCTTCGGCTTTTATGCGCGTTTTTGTTCATTAAAACGCATTTCCGTTCATTTTATTTTATCACACATTTACAGTCTGTGTCAATTATTTTTCAAATCAAAACAAAGGACTGCCCTGCGGCAGTCCTTTAATTACGATATTTTATTTACTGCGCGGACTCTTAGTCTTCTGCTGCTTCCGCTTCGCCGCCTGCTTCTTCGTCTCCGGCTTCATCTCCGGCTTCCGTTTCGGTACCCTCTCCGGCGTTTTCTGTGCCTTCGGTTACTTCTCCGGTACCTTCCGCACCTTCTTCGGTGCCTTCGCCTTCGGCTTCATTCGCTGCCGCGTCAGCTTCCGCTATCTCTCTTTCCATTTCGGCAAGTTCTTCTTTGGAAAGATACTTTTCGTTATATCTCTTTACTTCGTCCGTGCTCTTATAGAATTTCGTATTATTCTTTGCCGCGTCCTCCATCTGCTTGCACACGTTTCCGAAAACGCCCTGGAGCGCCGTTCCGTCGGAATTCCACGTACAGCCGAGTGCGTTGAGTTCTTTGTTCGCTATATTGAATGCGTCGTCAATCGACATCTCTCCGCTCTCAATTAAGCTTATCGCTTTTTTGGAAATCATTTCCACGCATCTGTAAACCGATTCGTCCGACGCGTTGGAGAACGTTACGTCAAATCCGAAGAATGCGCTGGGAGCAACCGAAATATTGGTTATCTTCGCTTCTTTAACGTAGTCTTCTTCGCCTGCAAGAGGATGTTTTACGTAAACGTTTCCGGTGAGGAAGTTATCCATTTTATAGGTGTTGTCCTCGCTTACGGTTATGGGAACCACAACGTCGTCCTCAAGTCTGTAATGCTCGTTTCTGATACCGTACTGGAGCATGTCGGCAAGTTCCCAGTCGGTGTTGAAGAGTTCGACGAGTTTTGCCGCCTTTGCGGAGTTGAGGGAATATGCGCTTACGCACATTGCCGACTTGAACGCCTCTCTTGCGCTTACTCTCGGCAGGTCGTACAGATATGCCTGATATTTTACTCCGTCTTCCTCCCACTCTTTATCTAAAAGTCTGTCGGAATAAACGAGTTCAACCGCATATTTTGCGTCCTCAACACCGTCTTCCGCCGCAACGTAGCCGCTGTCTTTATAGGATTTAACCGCTTTCAAGAACTTTATGTATTTCGTATTGTTCAAGAACATCGGTATTGTGCTCTGCGAAATCGAAATGAGGTCGGACGTCGTATAAAGCAGGTTATCGTAGGTCTCGACGCCTCCCGCAAGTTCCGGCAGGTCGTTTATCGGATAATAATCCGGTTCGTTCTGCTTTATGAGTTCGAGATAGCCGCCCATTCTTTCGATATCCCTGAGGTCGTGAACGGTATAGTCGTATTTATCAAGGAGGTTCTTATTGAATACGAGGAATTCGTATCTTCCGTCCATCGCGAAGTTGGTGGGAACGCCGTAAACCTTTTTGTCGACGGTGGTCGCCGCCATAATGGTCGGATGGATATATTTCGTAAGAACTTTTCTGTCGTAGGTTACGTCGATTGCGGAAAGTCTTCCGTCTCTCGCCATCTTCAAGAACTTATCGTAATCGTCAACGACGAAGATATCGAGCTGAGGTCTCAAGAGGTCGACGTCTTTGAGCTCGAACGCGTAGTCAATCGCTTCGTTAAACGTCATTTTCGCGATATTTCTGTAATCTTCGGAGGCGCTTATTACGGGTTTGCCGTCTTCGATATATTTTACCGCGGCTTTTTCCGCTTCATAAAGCGCGTCCCAATACTCGTCGGCCGTGTAATAATTTATTTTAACGAGCATTTTATACTGCGGTACGGTTATCTCGTTGATAGCCATCTGTACGCGCTTTGCCGCTTCCTTGCTCGTCTCCTTTTCGGTAATGACGAACATATTCAGCGTTACTATGCCGCTCGTTTCGTTTTCGTCGTTGTTGCTGCCGTCGTCGCAGCCCGACAAAAAGAGTGCCGACAATATCATTGCGAGAGCAAGTATTAAACTCAAAATCTTTTTGATTTTCATCTGCCGAGGTTCCTCCTGATATTAAAATACGCTCAAGTATTAATATATATAATCATTCATAATAGATATTTTACACCAAACGCGCCCCTATGTCAAGATAAATGACAAATTTTTCGGCGGTTTACGGCAAAAAAATCGGGTATTTTGTCAAAACGAGAAAAACAGCGGAAGTCCGTCTTTATATTTGACGGCGCATTCGCCCTTTATAAGCGGTTTTATGTAATTTATGCATTTCCCGTTTACGTTTTTGCCGTCTTCCGATATAAATTCGGCGGGAATGCTCTTTACGAGGTTTGCGGCTTTTGAAATATCTACGTCGGTTATGCTTATCTTATATTCGGGTGAATTCTCGTCTCTTAAAAACGCCATCATTCTGCCGCTTTTGCCTTCTTCCGCCGCTTTTGCCGCCGCTTTTCCTATCGTTACCGACTCGTCTATATCCGTTTTCGACGCTATATGAGAAGAGCATCTCTGCATGAGGTTGAGTTCTATCGACCTGCACTTACAGCCTATCTTTTCGCGCACGAGGTTTTCGAGGTATTTGCCCGTTCCCGAAAGGTATGCGTGTCCGAAGGTATCGACGGCGCCGCTCATTGCGGCTTTTGCGGCGTATTCGCCGTCTTTGTTCTTTATGCCTTCCGAAACGGCGACTATGACGTACGGTTTTTCGCCGTTTGAAAGAAGATTATTAACGTCTTTTATGAATTCATCCGAGTCAAACGGGACTTCCGGCAGGTATATAAGGTCTGCGCCCATGCCGGTGAGCTCTTTTGCAAGAGCCGCCGATGCGGTAAGCCAGCCTGCGTCTCTGCCCATGATTTCTATGATCGTTACCGCCTTCTGCGTATAAACGGCGCAGTCCCTCGCCACTTCCGCAACCGTGCACGCAATATATTTTGCGGCGGAGCCGAAGCCGGGCGTATGGTCGGTAACGCAGAGGTCGTTGTCTATGGTTTTGGGAACGCCTATGAACTTTACGTCTGCGTCCGGTTTTTTCTCGGCGCGGTATTTTTCAAGCTTTGCGACGGCGTCCATACTGTCGTTGCCGCCTATATAGAAAAAGTATCCTATGTTATGCTTTCCGATTACTTCAAAAATCTTTTCAAACTGCGCTTCTTCCTTGATTTTAAGTCTGCATGAGCCGAGCGCCGCCGCGGGCGTCAGCGACAGTTTTTCAAAATTGCTCTTATCCGAAAAAATCCCGTTGAGGTTTATAAAATCCTCCCTCAAAAAGCCCTCTACTCCGTTTTTCATTCCCAAAACGGCGTCGATGCCCTCTATTTCCATGCAGCCCTCGATTACGCCCGCAAGCGTAGCGTTTATCGCACTTGTGGGGCCTCCCGACTGTCCTATTACGGCGTTGTTCTTTAAAGACATATATTTTTGCTTCCTTGCAAGTGTATTCGTATTACATCAGATAAAATCTTCTCTTGAATC
>JAGADB010000008.1 GCA_017613815.1 Clostridia bacterium
ATTCAGCATTAAGGAATTATGCAACTTCGTCGTACGTGGTTTCAACCGTTGTGCCGTACAGAGTGTGTCCGCTGACAACCATGAATGCTCTTACGAGGAGCGTTTCATCGGTCTTGTCATCCGGGATGCCGTATGCAACGAGGCTGAACGTCGTCTTCTTGCTGGTTTCCTTGTAGATTATCTGCTTTGAAGCGTCGAATGCGATTGCTTCCTTATAGTACTTCACGCCGTTCTTTACTGCGTCGTGGTCAAGTATGTTGGTTCCGCACTGACCGAGCAGATATTCCGTCGATACGAGGAATCCGAATTTTTCCATTGCAGCTTTCTGTTCGCTGGTTACGGAAGCCTGGAATCTGATAGCAGCCGTCATTCTGTAATCGGTTGCTTCGGGGTTGCCTTCGCTCTTCGGCTTGCCTATGGAGTCTTCGCCGGGATAGAAGGTCTTGCCGCGGATTGAGGATGCGTCAACAACGTCGCCTTCGTCGAATGCCTGGATTCCGTCAGTCCACTTCGTTTCGGTGGATGCCGGGAATACGTCGGTTACCGACGGGAACGTGAAGATGTCGCCTGCGCAGTGGAGAACTGCGAAGTTATCGGAGTCTTTTTCTTCTTCAACGATGTAAGCGTCTTCTGCGAATACCCAGATTTCAACGTCATCGATGATTTCGTTTGCGCCGCCTGTGAATTCCCAAGAAGTTCCGGTTGTGCCGGTTCCGGGAATCGTGATTGTCTGCCACGTGCCTTTGTTTGCGTTTGCTTCTGCAGCAACGTCAACCGCCGTTCCGCCGTTGAAGCTGATTTTCAGAGTAGAATCATCTGCGTCTGCCGGAACGAATATCTTGAATCTGATGTACTGTGCGCCTGTCGGCCACGGATTTGCGGTGCCGGTGCGTACAAACTTGAGTGAGCCGCCGTTGAGAGCCGGTGCCGCTGCGTCGCTTACTACGACGTCTGTCGTTCCTACTGTGCCGTAAGGTGCGATGTAATCTGCAGCCGTCGAGCTGTCAAGAACGATGTTTGCCTGCCAGAACGTCGGATACTTGTTGGTCGAGCCGGTCTTGAAGCTATCAAAGTTGAAGAACGCTACGAGTTCGCCCATCGTCTTATCCATCTTCTGCGGAGGAACGGGCGTCGGGTTGTAGGTGCTGAGCTCGCCGCCGTCATATACGTATATAACTTTGCCGTGGAGCGCAGATGCCGTAACAACGTCGCCTGCATTAAAGAGGTTGGTTCCGTCCGTCCATACGGTTCCTGTTGCCGATGCAAACTTATCTGCAACTGCCGGGAACGTATAGTCGAGTCCGTCGTCTATTTTAACCATTTCGCCTTCATCGGAGCCGAGTGCCGGTCTGAGGATGAAGCCGTTTGCCGGGTAAACCCAGAGTTCAACGTCGTCGAGGATTTCATCGCCCTGGCTGAAGAAGTGCCAAGCGGTAACTTTCGCGCCGGTAACGGTACGCGAATAATCTTTCCACTTACCCTTGTCAGCGTTTGCGCCTGTCGATTCGGCAACAGCCGTCCACTGGATATAATCGCCGTTGTTGTTGTAGTACGTCATCATATCGGAGTCGTCCGCGCCCTTGGGAACCATGATCTTGAACTTAATCGTGTGGTTGCCCTGTACCGACGTGTACTGGAATCTTCCGTATGCGCCGCTGGGATATACGTGAAGTGCGTTGCTCTCGATGCCCGGGAATACGCCGAACTTGAGCCAAGAATCGCCGGAATGACTGTAGCCGGGGCCGAAGCTCGGTGAATAACCTGCTGCCGAGTATGCCGGATAGATGAACGAGCCGTTGTAATCATCGAAGTTGAAGAACGCGATGAGTTCGCCGAGGTCGTCGTCAACCTTCTTGTCCGGAACCGGTGTGGGTTTGTATTCAAGCGAAGGAGTATCTGCTTCGCAAGGATAGAATGCCTTGCCTGCTACAACCGCTATATCAACTTCCGTGCCTGCCGCGTAAGTAACTACGCCGTTCGTCCATGCTTCCTTGTCGGAAGGAACCGTCGGGAATACGGTGGACGGTACCGGGAACGTGTACTTGCCGTTATCGTCGCCCGTAGCCATCTGAAGCTTCTTGCCGACCTGGGAATTCTTGAGAATCAGTCCGTTGTCCGGATAGCACCAGATTTCAACGTCGTCAACGTTTTCTCTTGTGTAATCGGTGCCGCCTTCAGTCAGGCAGAAGAACGACCAGCCTGCGGAGGTTCCCGCGGGAGCCGTACGGGTATATGTTCTCCATGTATTTCTGTTTGCGTTTGCGCCGCTCGTTGCACCTGCTGCGAGAGGAGCGTCGCTTGAGTATGCGAATTCGCCGTTCTGGTTATAGAACGTTCTTGTCGATCCGCCGGGATCGAGTTCGGATTTAACCATTACACTGAGTCTTATGGTCTGCTTACCTACCGGCCATTCGGGGAGTTCCGATTCGGAATCCTTAACGAATCCGAAGTTGGAAACAACGCCGTCTTTGCCTGCAAGCGCAAGATCTATATTATTTGAAGGGAATCTTGTGTCGTCAGCCGGTCCTACGAGTGCGTCTGCGGAGCATTCGCCGAGCATGCGTACTGCGTATGCCGCATACGAGGGAGCTCTGAAGTCTGCGCCTTCAAAGTCGAACTTTGCAAGAAGCACACCGAGTTCTTCGTCAACCGTCTTCATTTCTTCTTCGCCCGAGCCTGTACCTTCGCACGGATAGAATTTCTTTCCGTAAAGTGCTTCGGAAGCTATTTCGTCGTCCGTTTCATACACGGTCGTACCGTCGGTCCACGCGGTCTTGCCCGAAACTGTCGGGAATACCGACGAAACCGTCGGGAATGCGAATGCCGTATCCGTAAGCATTACGAACTGAATATTGGAAGAATCTTCAGCCTGCTTGAGCAGTACGCTCTTTGTAGGATAGCACCAGAATTCAACGTCGTCGATAAGAGTTACGTTGTCTTTATAGCTGAAGAAGTTCCATTTTTCGAGTTTCTTTATTTCCGACGTTGTCGTACGCGAATAAGTCTTCCACGTATCTCTCGTGATGTTTGCGCCTGTCGAATCAGCAACGGGTGTCCAGTCGATCGTGTCGCCGTCGCCGTTGTAATAAGTTCTAAGAGTGGAGTCGGGGTTTTCATCTCCGTTTCCGTCAAGAGAAGGAACGAGAATCTTGAACTTCATGGTCTGGATACCTGAAGGCATACCTTCAAAATAGAACAGACCGCCGAGTCCCGATTCGCCTTCGTATGCCGGAATAAGCGCTATTCCGCCGGAAAGGCCTGTGCCCGAGATATCAACGAGTGCGTTGTCAAGACCGTAAACGTACTGTGTACCTACAACGGCATATTTTACGTTCGTGTCCTTATAGGTCGGCAGGTAGTTATAATGCCAGCCGTTGCCCTTCGTGTCGTATGCGCTTTCGTACTCGTCAAAGTTGAAATACGCCATCAGAATGCCGAGCTGTTCGTCAACCGTCGGTGAAGGAATGGGTGTTCCTGCCGAAAGCGTCGCTACTGCACCCTGAGGTTCCGCCGTTTCAACGTTCGCTATTTCAACTGCTCCGACCGGGATCAGCGAAACGATCATCAAAACAGCAAGTAAAAGTGCTAATTTTTTCATGTTTTTCTTCTCCTTTTTTGCTAAATTAATAAATTTTGTCTGGTTTTAGGAAATATTTTTAGTAGAAATATCCTAACTACATTATAATAAGCACGCGATACATTTTCAAGCGGTAAATCTCATTGTTTACAAAATGTTAATAACGAAAATTACGCTTTGTTTTTGTGCTTTTTGCCCAAAACCCACGGGCGCGCGGCTGTTTTTACGGCTTTTTTCCGAAAAAACGAAAAAAGAGGCGTTTTTTGCCTCTTTTTTTCATTATTATATATAGATTTATTCCTCGGTCTGCGCGTCTTCCGGTTTTTCCTTTTCTTTTTCGTCTTTTTCTTCGTCTTTCGGGTGCACCGTGATTTTTATCTCGGTCGCGCGCCGTCCGTCGACCTGCGTTACCTCGACCGACAGGTTTTCGTACTCGAAGGTGTCCCCCACCTCCGGGATTTCGCCGAGCTTGTCCAGAATCCAGCC
Source organism: Clostridia bacterium (assembly GCA_017613815.1). Classification (GTDB taxonomy): domain Bacteria; phylum Bacillota; class Clostridia; order Oscillospirales; family CAG-382; genus UMGS882. Next base: position 4,064 of record JAGADB010000008.1, read on the forward strand.
GTTTACCGTGGCGTTGTCCTCGATTTCCTCGTCGGAAAACTCGTATATTTCCTCAAGGTCGTTCATCGACGTTGCGCAGTTGACGAGATACTCGTTTTCACCGATTTTCTTTATGTTTTCGATGACTTCGTCGTGCTCGTCCCAGATTTCGCCGACAAGGCCTTCAAGCACGTCTTCGAGCGTTACCACGCCGGCAGTTCCGCCGTATTCGTCGACGACCACCGCCATGTGCGCCTTCTCCTCCTGGAATTTGCGCAGCAGTTTGGAGATTTTCATGCCCTCGGTGATGCACATCACCTCGTGAATGATGCCCTTTATGTCCTTTTTGCCGTCGTAATACAGTTTATTGAAGTCTTTTTCGTGTATCACGCCGACGATGTTGTCTATTGTCTCGCTGTAAACGGGAAGCCGCGAAAATCCGCTCGTGCGGAAGAGCTCCATTATCTCCTCGACCGGCGTGTCAACCGAAATCGACGCGATATCTACTCTCGGCGTCAGAATCGCCGACACTTCGAGGTCGTTGAACTCTATGGCGCTCCTGATGAGGTCGCCTTCGTGCTCGTCGATGCCGCCCTCGCTCTGCGCTTCTTCAACCATCGTTATAAGCTCGTCTTCGGTTATCGACGTGCTGACGTCGGATTTGAACAGCTTGCCGAGCATCTTTCTCCAAAGCGAGAAGATGAACGTAAGCGGCGTGAAGACCGCCATGATGAATTTTACTATTCCGCCCGTCGCGAGAGTATAGCTTTCGGCAAAGTCCTTGCTTAAGCATTTGGGCGTTATTTCTCCGAACAAAAGCACGAGCACCGTCATAACTACCGTCGATACCGTCGCGCCTTTGCTTGCGTTTCCGTTAAGAAAAGCCGTAAACATCAGCGTCGCTATCGCCGACGCGGCGATGTTTACTATATTGTTTCCGACGAGCATCGTCGATAAGAATTTATCGTAACGCTCCTCGATTTCAAGCACTCTTTTTGCTTTTTTGCTGCCGTCCTGGGCAAGCGTTTTCATACGGGTTTTGTTGAAGCTCGTATAAGCGGTTTCTGTTCCCGAGAAAAATGCCGACAGCAGTATGAGGATTACAAGAGCCGTTATCTGTATACCGGCAGGATCATCCATAATCAGTTTTCAACTCCTTATCAAATTGTTTACAGTTATAATTATTATATCACCGTTTTCGCAAAAAAGCAAGTATTTTCGAAAACGCGGTTTTTTATTATCACAATGTTCACAAAAATGTATTGTTTGAAATTTCCGGAGAATGTATAATTGAAGTCACAGAGTAGAAGCAAAGGCGTAAAGTGCCGCGGATACGGGGAGTTGATCTGCGGACGAAAAGGAGACTTGCGGTCATTGCTTCGCATCCCACTGTAAAACAACGGTAATTCATTTGTTTTAAGTGCGGATCTTACCGCACTTTTTGTTTTGCCGCATCACCGGGGGAAGACTCTGAATATATTTTCGGAGGTCTTTTTTATGAAAGATTCTGTTTCTGCTTCGGCAAATGGCAAGGGCGAAAAGGAACTGTTCGTTCTGCCCTTCTCAAAAACCTACTGGAAACTCAGCTTTTCGGAGCTGAAAAGCCTCAAAATGCTCATTATCGCCGCGATTTTCATCGCGCTGAGAATTGCGATAAAGGCAGTGAAGATTCCCGTAGGCGACAATCTCAACGTGTTTTTCACGTTCGGCGTAAACGCTCTGGGCTCGTACATTTACGGCCCCGTAGTCGGATTTCTTTCGGGCGCCGTATGCGACGTGCTCTCGTGGCTCATCGCGCCGTCGGGCCCCTTTAACCCTGCTTTTACGCTCGTTGAAGCGCTCGGCTCGTTCATCTTCGCGCTTGTGCTTTACAGAACGAAGGTGTCGGTTCTGCGCCTGTTTCTTTCGAAGTTCTTTGTAAGCCTTATCTGCAACGTGATTCTCACGCCGATATTCCTTTCGATGATGTACGGCAAGGGAGTTTTGGTTTACCTCGTTCCGAGAATAACCAAAAACCTCATACTTCTTCCCATCGAGACGGCTATTCTCGTTCTGGTGTTTACAGCCATGCTGCCCGTGCTCAAACGCGCAAAGGTGATAACGTGGATTCACGACAAAATGCTCGACGTTTTATAAATTTACAAAAATTCTTGTACGCGGGGGATTTTCTTGAAGGAGCTTTTAAGCACTGTTCTTAAAGAGGAAAATATCGAATATTTTTCGTTTCTTGATATAGCGGACTGCTCGGTCATTCAGCCTCATCTTATGCCGGAAGGCATTAAAGCTGCGGCAATATGGCTTATTCCCTATTACACCGGTCCGCATCCCGAAAGAAACATCTCCCTTTACAGCATCAGCAAGGATTATCATCTGTTTTCGAAAATTCTCGAAAGGAAAATCGCTTCCCGTCTGAAAAGCGCTTTTCCCGACGGGGATTTTCATTTTTTCTGCGACTCCTCCCCCATCGACGAGGTTAAGGCGGCGATTTCGGCGGGGCTCGGCGTTATCGGCCGCAACGGACTTTTAATAAACGAAAAGTACGGAAGCTACGTCTTCATCGGCTCTGTACTCACGACGCTTGAAACGGAGTGCGAAAAGCCGAAAGAACGGAAAAACTGCCTCGGCTGCGGAAAGTGCGTTTCTTCCTGCGATTTTCTCGCGGGCAAAAAGAGTTACTGCCACTCCTCGCTCACCCAGCAGAAAAACGTAACCGACGGGGAGCTTGCGGAAATAAGGTCCAAAAAGATACGCTGGGGCTGCGATTTGTGCCAGGAAGTCTGCCCCATGAACAAAAACGTTCCGCAAACGCCGGTTTCCTTCTTCTACGAGGATATGAAAGAATATCTTACGCCGGAAGATATCGAAAAAATGAGCAAGGCGGAATTTTCCGAGCGCGCGTACTGCTGGCGCGGAAAAAAGACGATGATCCGCAATCTTTCCTGATTTTCCCGTTTGACTTTATACACCGGTTATGGTATTATATATTATCGGAAAAAACAAAAAGGAGGTGCATACGTTGAAAGAAAAGACAGGGCGGATAATATTATCCGTTTTCGGAGCTTTTTTCATCTCGCTTTTTTTGTGCCTTAACTGTATCGCATCTCCCGAATACGACGGCTATATTGTCAAATTCAAGGATGAAAAATCGAAATCTATTGCCGAGGAATACGCAAGGAAAGCGTCTCTTTCCGAAGGAAGCAGAAAATCCGCAGGCGACACGCTTGTCGGCATAAGCGACGAAATGAACCTTTCCAAAACCTACGACGAAAAGCTCATAGAAGAGCTCAAGGCATTAGGTCTTGTGGAATACAGCGAGCCCGACGTTTTTCTCACGCTTTACGAATACGACTATTCGGCGGAGCAATATAACTCGTCTCAGTGGAGTTTAAGCTGCTCGAACGTTTATTCCGCGTGGGAAAACGGCGTTTACGGAAACGACGTAACCGTCGCCGTTATGGATTCCGGAATAATAACCAACCACCCGGATTTGCAGGGCAGTATTCTCGAAGGATACAGCACCGTAACGAACGATACGAACGTCGAGGACAAAAACGGACACGGAACGGCGGTTTCCGGCATTATTGCGGCAATTTCCAACGGAACGGGCATTACGGGAGTCGCTCACCGCGCGAAAATACTTCCGCTCAAGGTTACGGACGCCGGTTCCTTCAACGTCAGCGGCATTCCGACGCTTGTAGAACATGCGGTGTCGCACGGCGCAGACGTGCTGAATATCAGCTTCGGAGTCGACTGTCCCGAAAAGAACTTTGACGGGCTTCCGACGCTTAAAGCGTGTATCGACTATGCGCTTGAAAATAACGTAATAGTCGTCGCCGCGGCCGGCAACGGCGGCGGAAGCGACTACGCATACCCCGCGTCGTACGGGGGAGTCATAAGCGTCGCAAACTTAAAGAAGGTTTCAAGCACGTCTTTCGAGCCTGCCGACGACTCGCGCGCAAACGACCTCGTTACGATAATCGCGCCCGGTCAGAATATGCTTACCACTTATCTCAAATCGTACGGCTACTATGCGGCAAAATCCGGCACCTCGTTTTCGACGCCCTTCGTTGCGGGAATCGCGGCGCTTGCAAAGTCCGTTGACAAGAACATAACCCCCGCACATTTTACCGAGCTTTTAAAGGACACCGCGAACAAGAGATACATCGACCCGTGGGAAGAGAGAAACGACGCGTTCGGATACGGAATTGCCGACGCAGACGCACTCATAAACGCGCTCATATCCGAAAAGACGGCGGGCGGATACATTTCTCCGGTTGACAAAAAACCGGACGGGGAAATCAATATCACCGTCAAAAACACGAGCGCGGATATAAATAACTTCACGGTTCTTGTAAAGTCGGTAAACGAAACGACGGGAAGAATCGAAAAGGTCGGCGTTTATACCTGCATGCTCGCTCCTTCCGGTAAAACGGAGCTCAATATCGCGGACAAATTTTCGCTTTCCGACAATATCGAGTGCTTCTTGCTTGACAGCGTATTAAGACCGATGTACGCTCCCGTGTACTGCAGATAAAACTTTTTGCGGCATACCGTTTTCAAAGTATGCCGCTTATTTTATGTAAAAATTTACAAATATAATTTGATACTTTACAAGGTAAAAGGTATAATTAAATAAAGACGTTTTACAAAAACCGTGAACGGAGGCAGATTATGGACAAGAACAAATTTGAAGTCATAAGACTCAAAATGGAACGCACCGCAAACAGTCTGCGGCGCAACAATATGTTCTGCGAATGCGCGGATAACTGCGAAGACGCCCTGGAAATCATAAGAGAACTTCTCACGGAGGGTGACACGATTTGTGCGGGCGGCTCCATGACGCTTGAAGAATCGGGTGTAATGAATATGCTCAAAGAGGGCCCTTACAACTTTCTTGACAGAAACAGACCGGGCATTACGAACGAGGAGAGAAGGGACATTTACACCGCCGCCTTTTCTTCCGACGTGTTTATAACAAGCTCCAACGCCATAACCGAAAAAGGCGAGCTTTATAACGTCGACGGAAACGGCAACAGAGTTTCCGCCATGATTTACGGTCCCAAAAGCGTCATAGTCGTTGCCGGCTATAACAAAATAGTAAAGGACTTAAAGGAAGCCGAGACGAGAGTAAAGGAAATCGCGGCTCCCGCAAACGCCATACGCCTTTCCTGCGGCACGCCATGCACAGAGAGCGGAAAATGTATGGAATGCATGCATGAAAACAGAATCTGTGCCGACACCGTCATTATGTCGCGCCAGCGCGTAAAAGAAAGAATAAAGGTCATACTCATAGGAGAGGCACTCGGTTATTGATAAATGGGCAAAATAGGCATAGTACTTCTCGAACCCGAAATTCCGCAGAATACGGGAAACATTGCGAGGACCTGCGCCGCGACGGGCGCGTCCCTTCATCTTATAAAGCCGCTCGGCTTTGAAATCACCGACGCGAAATTAAAGCGCGCCGGTCTTGATTACTGGCATTTTCTCGACGTGAATTATTACGAAAACTTTGAAGATTTTCTGCAAAAGACCGACGGGGGCGAATATTTCTTCTTTTCGACCAAGGCGCCGAGGGCATATACCGAAATACGCTATCCCGAAAACTGTTTTCTCATTTTCGGAAAAGAGACGGCGGGAATTCCCGAGGAAATATTAAAAAAATACCTTGACAGATGCGTGAGAATCCCCATGCGCGAAAACCTGCGCAGCCTCAATCTCTCAAATTCCGCCGCAATCGCCGTTTACGAGGTTTTGCGCCAGAGAAACTTCGAAAATCTCGAAGAAAAGGGATTCTTAAGCGTTCTCTACGGCAACTGAAAACAGACTTTTAAGAAAGGTTTTTTATAAATGTTATTTAGCGCTTTCAAAAACGGCTTTACCGCCGAAGCTTTCATACAAATCGGGCTTTATATTGTGGTAATAATGTTCTCGCTCAGTTTTCACGAGCTTTCGCACGGCTACGTCGCCTACAGATGCGGAGACGCGACGGCGAGAAACTTAGGACGGCTCACTTTAAATCCCCTTTCCCACCTCAACCCCATAGGAACTATAATGATGCTCGTTTTCGG
>JAGADB010000009.1 GCA_017613815.1 Clostridia bacterium
ACCGACATCATGCGCAAGGGGCAGAGGGAGCACCCGAACTGGCACACGAACATCGAGATACTCGCGTGCATAAAGGGAAGCGGAACCGTCAACTGCGAGGGCGTGGAGCACGACTTTGAGGAAGGCGAGATTTTCGTCATAAACTCAAACGAGCTGCATACCATTTATTCCGACTCGGAAATAGTATATTATTGCCTCATCATCGACAGGGATTTCTGCAAAAACAACGGCGTTCCGACGGACAATACTTATTTTAAGGAAAAAATACGCTCAAAAGCGCTGAACAAAGAGTTTGAAAAGGTGGTAAAGGCGTTTTACTGCAAGGATTCCTGCCGGGAAGCCGAAATAAGACTTTCGGTGCTGAACCTTCTTCTGCAGCTCAAGAGAAACTACGTCGAAGAGCTGAACGCGTCGGGCAAAAAAGAGGAATCGGTGTCGTTTTCGCGCGTAAAACTCGCCATGATTTATATAAGGGAAAATATCGCGAACGTCATAACGCTTGAGAATATCGCGTCGTACGTCGGAATAAGCAAATACTATCTCACGCGCGAATTCAGACTTGTTACGGGGCAGACGGTGTTCGAATACGTCAACGCCGTGAGGTGCAAGGAGGCAAAAAGGCTCATGCAGGACGGCATGACGGTAGCGGAAGCGGCGCAGGCGTGCGGTTTTTCCAATATGTCGTATTTCACGAGGACGTATAAAAAATGCATACGGGAACTGCCGTCGCACGCAAAAAACGCGTATAAGGAAAAGCGCGTTTAAGCGGAAAACGCGGGAAAATTGAAAAAATATGCGCAAAAAGAGCGTAAAAAACTTGCAAAAGCCGCGCATATTTGGTATAATTTATTAGCCGCGGAAAAGCGGAAAAAATATCGAAAAAATCGTTCGGAGAGTATTTTTATATGAAAAAAACAGTCGCTTTGCTGATTTTGATTATCTTTGCGGCAATGGTTTTCGCTTCCTGCGAGGATAAAAAGGGCGAAGACGCAAAAGAGGAAACAAAAGAAGAACAGACCGCCGAAACGTCTGCCGAAACGGAAAAGGAAGACGAAAAAGCGCAGGAGGCGGAAGAAACCGAAAACGCCGAAGAACCCGACGAAACAGAGGACGATACCCCTAAATTTTACAATAAACTCACGGGACTTGAGACGACGGAGGAAATATCAAAAATAAGACCCGTCGGAATAATGATAAATAACGTAAAGCAGGCAATTCCGCAGCAGGGAATATCCCTTGCCGACGTAATATACGAGGTTTTGGCGGAGGGCGGTATAACGAGACTGTTCTGCTTGTTTACAGAGTACGCGGACCTTCCCGAAACGGGCTCCATACGCTCGTCGAGGGACTACTATATCGACCTTGCCGACGCGCACGACGCGATTTACGTTCATTTCGGCGGCAGCCCCGCGGCGTACGATACCTTGTCCGCAAGAAGAACCGACAATATGGACGGAATTTCCTTCGACACACCCTTTTACCGCAGCGAATGGCGCAGAAAGAATATGGGGCAGGAGCATTCCGCTATGACGACGGGCGAAAAGCTCGTCGCGGGAATTGAAAAGAAGGGCTACCGCACCGAAAGCGACGCAAGACAGCCGTTTACGTTCAACAAAGAGGACGTATCTTTCGACGGAGAAAATGCGGAATACGTAAAACTCAAGTTTTCGTTTTACGCCATAAGCGAATTCGACTACGACAAAGAAAACAAGGTGTATTTGAAGAGCCAGTACGACGCTCCACACATAGACTCGAACAACGACGAACAGCTCTCGTTCAAGAATATTCTGGTGCTTATCTGTCCGCAGGGCGTGGTCCCCGGCGACGATAAAGGCAGACTTTCCGTTAAGTTTTATGGCAACGGAAAGGGATATTACGCAAGCGACGGAAAGATCAAGAGCATAACCTGGTCAAAGGAATCGAGAACGTCCGACTATACGCTTTACGAGGAAGACGGAGAGACGGAACTTCTTTTAAATCCCGGAAAAACCTACGTCGCAATATTCCCGACAAACGGGGAAATCGACTATAAATAAGATAATAATCACAAAAAGGCGGGAAAAGATAAATGTACGAAAAGATGCAGGCGTCGGCGCTGCTGCAGCCGCTGCTTGAAGGACTTAATACCGAAGAAATATCGGCAATGCTCGAATACCCCTCAGACAGAAAACTCGGGGATATCGCGCTTCCGTGCTTCAAACTCAGCAAAATACTTAAAAAGCCGCCCGTGCTTATCGCAAAGTCGCTTTCCGAAGCGATAAACGCGTCGGGAAAGAACGAATATTTTGAAAAAATAGAAGACGTGAACGGCTACCTCAATTTTTATATTTCAAAAGAGTCCCTCGCAAACAACCTTTTAAAGATGAGCGACGACGAAAAGTACGGCTCGTCCGACGAGGGAAAAGGTAAGACGGTTGTTTTGGACTATTCCGCGCCGAATATCGCAAAGCCGTTCCATATAGGACATCTGCGCTCGACGGTTATAGGCCAGGCGATAAAGAATATATATAAATTCTGCGGATATAACTGTATAGGCGTAAACCACTTGGGCGACTGGGGCACGCAGTTCGGAAAACTCATAGTCGCATATAAAAAATGGGGCTCAAAAGAGGAAATCGAGAAAAAGGGCATAAAGGCGCTTACCGAAATATACGTAAAATTCCACGAGGAAGCCGAAAAGGATAAATCCCTCGAAGACGAGGCGAGAGAGGCGTTTTCCAAGATGGAAAAGGGCGACGGAGAGTGCATTGCCCTTTGGAAATGGTTCGTCGAAATCAGTATCGCCGAATTCAAGAGGGTTTACGAGATGATAGGCGCGCAGTTCGAGTCCTGGAACGGCGAAAGCTTCTATTTCGATAAGACCGACGAGGTAATAGAAAAGCTGAAAAGCAAAAATATGCTCGTACTCGACGAGGGCGCGTATATCGTGCCGCTCGAGGAATACGGCATGCCGCCCTGCCTCGTTCTTAAATCCGACGGCTCGACGATTTACGCAACGCGCGATATCGCGGCGGCGTTTTACAGAAAGAAGACGTATGATTTCGATACCTGCATATACGTAACGTCGGCGGGACAGAGCTTGCACTTCGCGCAGTTCTTCAAGGTAATCGAGCTTATGGGCGAAGAATGGGCAAAGGACCTCGTTCACGTTCCCTTCGGAACGGTGAGCATCGACGGAGCGAAGCTTGCGACGAGAACCGGCAACGTCGTGCTGCTTGAGGACCTTTTCCGCGAGGCGACCGAAAAGACGCTCGCGATAATAAACGAAAAAAATCCCGGACTTGAAAACAAAGAGGAAGTCGCAAGTGCGGTAGGCGTGGGCGCGATAATATTTCACGACCTGTCGAACAACAGAATAAAGGATATAAATTTCGTGTGGGACGAGGTGCTCAATTTCGACGGAAACACCGGCCCCTACGTGCAGTACACCTACGCGAGATGCGCGGGCATTCTCGACAAGGCGGGGGATTTCGGCAAAAAAACTCTTGCGCCGTCGTGCGACGCGGAATATAATATAATAAAGACGCTCGAACTGTTCCCCGAAAAAGTTACTCAGGCAAGGAAGGAACTCGAACCGTCGGTAATATCGAGATACCTTCTCGACGTGTGCCAGGAGTTCAACAGATTTTACCACGACTGCCCGGTACTCAAAGCGGAAGACGGGGACGTAAAAAATACGCGCCTCGCAATAGTCAAAGCGACGGGCAACGTGTTAAAGAACGGACTTGAACTCATAGGCCTCAAAACCCCGAAAAACATTTAAATCTTGATAAAGGAGAAAATCACATGTCAGGACATTCCAAATGGAAAAATATAATGCACAAGAAGGAAAAAACAGACCTTCAGCGCGCAAAGGTGTTTACGAAAATAGGTAAGGAAATCGCCATGGCGGTAAGGGACGGCGGAGCCGACCCCGTGTCGAACGGCAGACTCAAAGACCTTATCGCAAAGGCAAAAGCCAATAACGTGCCCAACGACAATATCGAAAGGACCATAAAGAAAGCGTCGGGCGCCGACGGCAGCGTAAACTACGAGGTAATACTCTACGAGGGCTACGGACCGAGCGGAGTTGCGGTGATAGTCGAGACCACGACGGACAACAGAAACAGAACCGGCGCGGACATGAGGCACTACTTCGATAAATACGGCGGAAACCTGGGACAGACCGGCTGCGTGTCGTATATGTTCGTCGATAAGGGCGTAATAGATATTGACGCGGAAGGCGTAGATGAGGAAACTCTTATGGAGACGGCGCTCGAAGCGGGCGCGGAAGACATAACCAACGAGGAAGAGGCGTTTGAAATAATAACGGCTCCCGCGGATCTGTCGGCGGTAACCGACGCGCTCACCGCAAAGGGCTATAAGTTTTTGTCATGCGAGCAGAGCAAAATTCCGTCAACCTACGTAACCCTTACGAACGAAGACGATATAAAGAATATGAATAAGCTCCTTGAAATGTTCGACGAAAACGACGACGTAACGAACGTTTGGCATAACTGGGAAAACGAGGACGAATAATTTCCGCGTAATAACCGTTTGAAAATAATACTTGACAAGAC
>JAGADB010000129.1 GCA_017613815.1 Clostridia bacterium
TGTATTTTATAGTGATTACGGCTTTTTCCGCGGGAATATGCGCAGGCGCGGGAATGATTACTCCGCTTGCGGCATTTACCTTCTTTCCGGTGTGGGCGTGCGTAAAAACCCTTACCGATAAGATATACTCGTCTCTTTGCGCCACACCGCCGTTTCCGAAACTCGAACTCGAAAGACTTCCCGATATGGACGGCGTGATAGTGGTTATAACTACGCTTCTTTTCGGGGATGAAAGCGACGACGGGATTTTTCTGAAGCTTGAAAATCTGTTCCTGTCAAACGGCATGGAAAACGCGTATTTTGCGGTTTTGGGCGACTTTCCCGACGCCGACAGGGCAACCGTTTCGAAAGACGAAAAGACGGTTTTAAACGCAAAGAACAGAATTTCCGCGCTGAGAGAAAAATACGGCGATAAATTCTATCTTTTTATGAGAAACCGCTCATATTCCAAAACCCAGAACGGATTTATGGGATACGAGAGAAAACGCGGCGCGGTGTCCGACCTCGTGTCGTTTTTGTGCGGTAAAAGCAACGCTTTTTCCGACGGCGACATAAATCTTGCGCCAAAAGAGAGTATCTGTAAAAAAATACGGTATATCATAACGCTCGACGCCGACACCGAAATGCCCATAGACACACTTAAAGACCTCGCCGGCGCCATGCTGCACCCGCTGAATAAACCCGAAATCGATAGGGACGGGAAAATAGTGAATTCCGGATACGGAATAATGCAGCCGCGCGTAAGCACGGGGCTTGATTCGGCACGGAAAACCGCCTTTTCGAGAATAATGTGCGGCGCGGGCGGAAACGAGGTCTATTCCTTTACGCAGTTCGACCTGTACCAGACCGTGTTTGAGGAATCGGTTTTCTGCGGCAAGGGAATAATCGACAAATACGCGTATCAGAGCGTCATAAACGAAAGCGAAAACGACTTTACAAGGGACTACGTATTAAGCCACGATATATTGGAAGGCGCTCTTCTCCGCACGGCGCTCGTAACCGATATAACCTTTACCGACTCGTTTCCCAAAAACGAGATATCATATTTCAGGCGCTATCACAGATGGGCGAGGGGGGATTTTCAAAATCTTTACTTCCTTTCCGACTACGTAAAAAACGCCGAGGATAAGACGGTAAAAAACAATATACCGGCGCTTTCAAAATTCAAAATATTCGACAATTTCAGGCGGGAATTGACTCCTGTTTTCGCGCTTGCATCTCTTTGCATTTCGTGCTTTGCAGAAAGCGGAAGAGCGGCGCTTTTGCTGCTCTCGCTTTTGTATATCATTATCCCGTTTGTAACCGACCTTATCGACCTTGCGGGAAAGCTCGGCTTTGAATGCGCCGCAAGGAGATATTTTTCAAAAGGCGTGTTTTCGGGTACGTTAAACGGGTTTTTAAGGACGCTGCTTTATATTTCAATGCTCCCGAAAGAAGCGTACGTTACGCTTTGCGCCTACGCGAAAAGCTTTTACCGCGCGGTCTTTTCGCATAAAAAGCTTCTCGAATGGACGACGGCGTCGCAGAGTGAAAAAACATCCGACAATATACTCGGATATATAACCGATAACGTCTTTTCGGGCTTTGCCGGGGCGTATATGATACTTTTCGCGCCGCAGGGATTTTTGAGAATAATCGGAATACTGTGGTTTTTGTATCCTTTTGTCTCGTATATTATTTCTCTGCCTTATAAGAGCGGCAGAAGCGTTTCCGACGACGAAAAGGCAAAAATAAAGGCGTATGCAAAAGATATGTGGAAGTTTTTCGAGGACACCGCATGCGCGGACGACAATTTTCTGCCCGTCGACAACGTCGCGCTGTATCCGAGTACGAGCTTTGCGCACCGCACGTCGCCGACGAATATAGGTTTATATCTGCTGAGCGTTCTTTGCGCGCGGGATTTCGGCTTCATTGACACCGAAAATATGTACGTGCGGCTTGAAAACACGTTAAAAACCGTGTCGGAAATGAAAAAGTGGAAAGGACACCTCTATAACTGGTACGACACGACCGACCTTTCGGTGCTTAATCCTCCTTTTGTGTCGGGAGTCGACTGCGGAAACTTTAACGCCTGCCTTGTTACCGTAAAAGAGGGAATAAAGAAGTATGCCTCCGAAAAGACGGAAATAATTTCAACCGTAAAAAAGATAGACGAACTGATCGAAAACGCCGACCTTAAAAATCTTTACGACGTACAGAAGGAGCTGTTCCCAATAGGAATATCCTTCGAAAACGAAAGAGAAATAATGAGCGAAAACTGCTACGATATGCTCATGAGCGAAGCGAGAACGCTCAGTTATATGGCGGTTGCGCAAAGGAAGGTCGGAAGAAAGCATTGGAGCACCCTTTCAAGACCTCTTGTCAAGAAAAACGACAGAGTCGGCATCGCATCGTGGAGCGGAACGGCGTTTGAATATTTCATGCCCGCGATTTTTATGCCTTCAAAGCGCGCAAGCGCACTTTACGAGGCGCTGAGATTTGCCTTCCGCTGCGAGAGGGAAAGATACGCTTTTTCGTCAGGGTATCCGAAAGTCTGGGGTATTTCCGAAAGCGGATACTATTCGTTCGACAGCGATATGAATTACAGATATAAGGCGTTCGGCGTACCCGAAACGGGCTTGAAAAGGGGACTTGAAGACGATCTCGTGATTTCTCCGTATTCGTCTTTCTTATCAATGTGCGTAAGCGTAAGAATTCCGCTTGAAAACCTGAGCAGGCTGAAAAAATACGGAATGTACGGAAAATACGGATTTTATGAGGCGATAGACTTTACAAAAGAAAGAATAAACAAAAAGCCTGCCGTCATAAAAAGCTATATGTCGCACCACGTCGGAATGAGTATTTGCGCCTGTGCAAACGCGTATTTTGACAGTATAAACGTAAAAAGATTCATGAGCGAGCCGCATATGAGAAGCGCTCACGGCATTTTAGAGGAAA
>JAGADB010000010.1 GCA_017613815.1 Clostridia bacterium
AAGTCTTCCGTCAATGAAGTCGGTAACCGCACAAACGAAAAATATTCCCGCGGATATGAGTTCGCACACCGTCATGTCGGCGCCTGTAAAGAGGGGAAGCCACAGCACCGCCATTATGACGGGAATGAGGACTATTCTCGATATCGTCAGTTTGTTCGGAAGATTTTTGTCAATACTCTTTTTGTCCATAAAATAACATTCCTTTTATTTTTACAGTAAAGTTTCTCCCAAAAGGTCGTAATCTATTACTTCGGTGATTTTTACGTTTACGAACTCTCCGTCTTTAATTCTGCGCTTTGAAGAAAAATAAACCTTTCCGTCAATTTCTGGCGCGTCGTGGGCGCTTCTGCCGTAATAAACGCCGCTCGGTCTGTCAAAGCCCTCGCAAAGAACTTCGGTTACCTTTCCGAGCATCTTTTCGTTGTTTGCCTTGTGGATTTCGTATTGGTTTTTCATTATAACGTCGAGCCGCTTTTTCTTTACGTTTTCGGGAACACGGCCCTCCTTTATTTCGTGCGCCGCCGTGCCTTCCTCGCTTGAAAAGGCGAACGCGCCGAGGCGCTCGAACTTAGCTTCCTTTAAAAATTCCGCAAGAAGCGCAAAATCCTCTTTGTCTTCCGTCGGGAAGCCGACCATGACGGTCGTGCGGATAAAAATACCGGGAACCTTTGAACGCAGAAGCGCGATTTTTTCCTTTATGAGCGCGCTGTCTCCGCGCCTGCCCATCTTTTTCAAGACCTTATCCGATATGTGCTGAATGGGAAGGTCAATGTATTTTACGATTTTCGGCTCGTGCGCGATAACGTCGACGAGGGACTCCGTGATGTCCTCGGGATAGCAGTATAAAACCCTTATCCACTTTATTCCGTCGATTTTACATAACTCTTTGAGTAAGACGTCGAGAGAGGCTTTTCCGTATATGTCTTTTCCGTAGCTTGTCGTGTCCTGCGCGACGACTACGAGCTCCTTTGCACCGAGAGAGGCGAGTTCTTTCGCTTCCGAAACGATTTCCTCAATTTTCCTGCTTCTGAGTTTTCCCCTTATCGACGGGATTGCGCAGAAGGTGCAGTGGTTGTCGCAGCCCTCGGCGATTTTGAGATATACCGAATATTCGGGACCCGTTACAACCCTGTCTCCTCCGAGTATCTGGTTTTCGGCGCGTGTAACGCATTTGTATTTGTTTTCTTTTTTGCCGATGCCCGATTGATACGCTTCTTTTACGGCGTCGACTATGCTTTCAAGGTCGCCTATGCCTATTGCGGCGTCGATTTCGGGAAGTTCCGAAAAAAGTTCGTCTTTGTAGCGCTGAACAAGACACCCTGCCGCGACTATACCCTTTAAGTTTCTGTGCTCTTTGAGCCACGCGACGTCGAGTATAGTGTCTATCGACTCTTTTTTCGCGTCGGCGATGAACGCGCAGGTGTTGACGATTACCACGTCTGCGTCTATGTCGTCTATAACTATTTCCATTCCCGCGTCTTTTAATTTTGCAAGCATAACCTCGCTGTCAACCTGATTTTTCGGGCATCCGAGCGAAATCACAGCAACCTTTATTGCCATATAAAGTCCCTTTTCTCAACATAATTATATGCACGAAAACAAAAAGTGCGCACATAAAAGAATATATAATATCAATATATAATAACATAAAAGCGCGGATTTTTCAACACTTTTTTGCCATTTAAATCTTTATAACAAAAAAACCTTATGAAAACTCAGTTTCATAAGGTTAAATTCTGCCGTTTTTTAATAAATAAACTTGAATAATACGGAAATCAGTATTCCGAGAAGCGAGCCCACGATTACCTGCAAAGGCGTGTGTCCGAGCACCTCTCTTACCATTTTCTGGTCTTCGGAAATCTGGTTTTCGTCGGATAAGCGCGTGATGAGCTCGTTTAACGTCTTTGCCTGCTCGCCGGCGCTTCTTCTTACGCCCGCCGCGTCGTATATGACGATAAAACTGAACATCGCGGCAATCGCAAAAAGCGGGTCTCCCAAGCCGTATTTCAGCGCAATCGACATCGAGAGCGCGCAAACGGACGCGGCGTGGGATGACGGCATGCCGCCCGATGCATAGAATAATTTTGCGGAAAGCTCGTCCTTGTAGTAAATGAGAACGATGATTATTTTGATTATCTGCGCCGCCGCCCAGGATGAGAGCGCGGCGATAAGCGGATAATTTGAAAAAAGAGAAGCAATTAAATCCATTTTGAATCCTTTCAGACGAATATCAGTTTTTGCGGTTTATTATGTAGTCGGCAAGCTCGTATAAACACGAAACGCTGCGCCCCGTATTTGAAAACGTGAACAGAGCCGCTTTTGCAAGCTCCGCCTCTTCCGACGCCAGCACTTTCGCACCTTCAAGGCCGAGCAAGGTCGCAAACGTCGTTTTTCCGTTTGCCTCGTCGCTTCCGACGTTTTTGCCGAGCTCTTCCGGATTTCCGCACACGTCGAGAACGTCGTCGGTTATCTGGAAAGCGAGTCCCGCGTGCTTTGCAAAGGATTTTGCGGCAGAATATTCGGGAGTGCCTTCATATTTGCCGGCGGCAATACAGCCGAGTAAGCACGCGCATTCAAACAAAGCGCCCGTCTTTTTCTCCTGAAGCAGAGTCAGTATCTTTTTGTCGGGCATGTTGCTTTCAGTCCACATATCTATCTGCTGTCCCGCAATCATACCGGTAACGCCGGCGCTTTGAGAGAGCAGTTTTACGGCTTTCAAGTTTCTTTCGGCGTCAAAAGCGTTGTCGGTCGCGATTACCGGCGCGTAAAGGAAAAGCGCGTCGCCGGCGAGAAGCGCTACGTCTTCGCCGAAAACCTTGTGATTAGTCGGCTTTCCTCTTCTCATATCGTCGTTGTCCATGCAGGGAAGGTCGTCGTGTATGAGGGACGAGGTGTGAACCATCTCTATCGCTGAGGCATAGGAAACCGCGTCTTCCGGCGTTCCTCCGCAAAGGGAGCAGAACTCGTAAACAAGAAACGGACGAAGCCGTTTTCCGCCTGCGAAAAGGCTGTACGAAAACGAGTCGAACAGCGGTTTTACCGCGTCTTTTGCGATAGCGAAATCCGCATTTTCGTAAAACGAATCCGCATGTTTTTTCATGAATTCTTCCGTGAGCGCGGAATAACTTTTCATTTTTTCGAATAAATTCATATCTGCCTGTGCGCCTTTCTGTCAGTCTTTGGTAAGAAGCGTGATTTTCGCCTGAGCGTTTTTCAGCTTCTCGGAGCATAGTTTGAGAAGCCCCGCGCTCTCCTCGTATAAGGACAGCGCCTTGTCGAGCGGCGGATTTTTTTCTTCGAGTTCTTCCGCGATGGCGTTTAACCTTTCAAGCGCCGTTTCAAAGGATAATTCTTTGTTTTCGGTTTTTGTTTTCTTTGCAGGCATAATAAAGTCCTTTCTTTATTCGCTTACTAAAGCGTTGATTTTACCGTCGGACACAACAATCGATATTTTGTCTTTTTCTTTCACGTCGTTTACGCTTGAAACGACCTTGCCCGCCTTGTCGAATACCGCCGAATATCCGCGCGACAGCACGTTCATCGGGTTGAGCGCCGCAAGGCGCGCCGAAACGGCGGCAAGAGACGCTTTTGCGCTCTCGTTTTTGTGCTCGAAGCTTATGGAAATGCGCCTGTCGTATGACGCGAGCAGTTCGGAATATCTGTCAAGAAGGTATCCCGGAGACGAAAAGCACTTCTTTTCGCGTAATGTGTCCAAAACCGCCTTTTTTGATGAAAAAACGGAGTTTACGCCCGAATTTATTCTTGACGAATACGATTTGAGAAGCGATTTGAGCTCCGCTTTGTCGGGAACGGCAAGTTCAGCCGCCGCTGACGGCGTCGGGGCTCTTAGGTCCGAGACGAAATCGCATATCGTAAAGTCGGTTTCGTGTCCGACCGCCGAAATGACGGGCGTTTTGCAGTTAAATATGACGTTTGCGAGATTTTCGTCGTTGAAAGCCCACAAATCCTCTATCGAGCCGCCTCCGCGGCCGATAATAATGACGTCGCAGGCTTCGTCGTTATCAAAATGTATTATTCCTCTGCACAAATCCTCCGCCGCGCCCGGTCCCTGCACAAGAGCCGGATAAATTTCAATTTCGGCAGGCGGATACCGCCTCGAAATGATGTTTTTCATATCCGCGACAGCAGCACCCGTGGGGGAGGTGATTATTCCGATTTTATGCGGAAAACGCGGGATTTCTTTTTTGTTTTCCCCGTCAAAGAAGCCCTTTGCCGCGAGTTTTTCCTTCATCTGCTCGTATGCGGCGTAAAGCGACCCTTTTCCGAGCGGCTCCATGTTTTCGGCGTAAATCTGATACACGCCGTCGCGCGCAAAAACGGAAATTCTTCCGCATACGATAACCGACATATTTTCCTCGGGCATAAAAGGAAGCCGTGAGGCATAGGATTGGAACATAACCGCTTTGATGAGGGAATTCCCGTCTTTCAGCGTGAAATAATAGTGTCCCGACTGGTAGTGGTTTTTGAAATTCGAGATTTCGCCTTT
Organism: Clostridia bacterium; assembly: GCA_017613815.1. Classification (GTDB taxonomy): domain Bacteria; phylum Bacillota; class Clostridia; order Oscillospirales; family CAG-382; genus UMGS882. Next base: position 4,508 of record JAGADB010000010.1, read on the forward strand.
TACGTAAACCCTCGACAAAAACTGCGAGGAATCGAGAAGGCTTTTTATATATT
>JAGADB010000130.1 GCA_017613815.1 Clostridia bacterium
AACGAAAAACCTTTGCCGAAAAAATACAGAGATCACGCGCTTGCAAATTCGAGGAACTTCAAGGGAATGAGGGAGTGTCATATCAAGCCCGACTGGCTGCTGATTTATAAAATTTATACCGACAGACTTGTTTTAACCCTCATTCGCACCGGCACACACAGCGACTTGTTTTAATTAAAAACAAAAAACGGAAGGCTCTGCCTTCCGTTTTTTATATTTTAATCATCCACTCTCGCGCCTAAAATATCGACGTGCGATTTGAAAAATTCCTCGAATTTTCCCTCGTCGAGCGCCGCCCTTATCTTTTCCGTCAGCGTGTTGTAGAAATATAGGTTGTGAAGCACGCACAGCCGCATTGCAAGAAGCTCGCGCGCCTTGAAAAGATGACGGATATACGCTCGCGAGAAATTTCTGCACGCTGGGCAGTCGCAGTTTTCGTCAATCGGGCGCGGGTCGCGCTCGTATTTGTTGTTGTTGAGGTTTAAAAGCCCCTTCGACGTGAATAAATTGCCGTGCCGCGCGTTTCTGCTCGGCATAACGCAGTCGAAAAAGTCAACTCCGCGCCTTACCGCTTCTAAAATGTTTACGGGCGTTCCCACACCCATAAGGTATCTCGGCTTGTCTTCGGGCATGAACGGCTCGACTTCCTCGATAATCGAATACATTTCCTCTACCGTCTCGCCTACGGCAAGTCCGCCTATCGCGTAGCCGTCAAGGTCGAGCTCCGAAATGCTCTTCATGTGGTCTTTTCTGAGGTCGGCGTAGGTGCAGCCCTGATTTATTCCGAAAAGCATCTGCTCGGGGTTTACCGCATCGGGAAGCGCGTTGTTTTTTGCGAGCTCCTCTTTGCAGATTTTCAGCCAGCGCGTCGTGCGTTCGCAGGCGGATTTCGCATAGGAATATTCGGCGGGGTTTGCAACGCACTCGTCAAACGCCATCGCGATGGTCGAACCGAGATTTGACTGAATTTTCATGCTCTCCTTCGGGCCCATGAAAATTCTCTTTCCGTCCATGTGGGAGGCGAACAGTACGCCCTCGTCGCTTATTTTGCGGAGCACCGCCAGCGAAAATACCTGAAATCCGCCGCTGTCGGTGAGCACCGGTCCGTACCAGTTGAAAAACTTCCGGAGACCGCCGAGCTCCTTTATCACGTCGTCGCCGGGGCGCACGTGCAGATGATAGGTGTTTGACAGTTCAACCTGGCACTTTATCTGCTTTAAGTCGTCGGTGCCGACGGCGCCTTTAATCGCGGCGGAGGTTCCCACGTTCATAAAGACGGGGGTTTCGATAACGCCGTGCGGAGTTGTAAATCTGCCGCGGCGCGCGAGATTTTCTTTTTTTAACAGTATAAACATATAAAATCAGTTTCCTTTATCTTCCGAAAATCTTTTCGAGCTTCGACCTCGAAAACTCTGTTATTACGGGCCTTCCGTGCGGACAGTATAAAACGGCGTCGTTCGTGAAGATTTCGTTTATTATAAAGAGGTTGTCCAAATCGGTATGCTTGTTTCCGCCCTTAATCGCTGCTTTGCAGGCCGCGGTAAACAGCGCCCTGTCGAATATCTCGCCTGAAGACTTGTTGTTGCCCTCTGCAAGACTTCCCGCAAGAAACGTAAATACGTCCTTGACGTCGGAAATGTCCAAAATGCTCGGCATGGAGCGTATGAGAAGCGCGTCGGAGCCGAATTCCTCAAAATCAAAGCCGATTTTTGTGAAATACGAGACGTTCTGACACGCCGCTTCAAATTCCTTCGGCGTGAGCGTGAGCGCAACCGGCTCAAGCAAAAACTGAGACTCGTTGTTGTCGGACGCGTGCTTTATCTTTTCGTAAATAATTCTTTCGTGCGCCGCGTGCTTGTCTATAAGGTACATGCTCTCGTGGTACTGCACTATAAGATACGTGTCGAAAACTTCTCCGACGTATACGGGACGCTCGAGAAGCTCCTTTTTTATTATCTCCTGCTGCTCGTGTACCTCGACTTTTTCGACGGTTTGAGAGGGCTTTGTTGATTTTTCGGCATTGTCTTCAATAATCGGAACGGTCTCCGGCGGGAAATCCGTTTTTTTCGGAATTTCCGCACTTTCCGACGGCACGTCGAAATAATTTTCCTTTTTTACCGTAAAATCAGCACGTTTTTGCGGAATTTGCGAAGCTTTTTCCTCTGTTTTTGCGGGAATTTCCTCTTTTTGAAGCTCTTTTTCCGCGCCGAACGAAAATACCGACGAAGCGGTGCGCGCAAGCGCGTTTTTTACCGCAAAATATACAGTGTCGAATATGATTCTCTCGTCCGAAAACTTTATTTCAAGCTTCGCCGGGTGAATGTTCACGTCGACGAGCTTCAGGTCCGTCTCGATAAAGAGTACGCACGCGGGAAATTTTCCGACGGGACAGAATCCGCGGAATCCCTCTTCCAACGCCGCCATAAGCGTTCTGCTCTTTATAAATCTGCCGTTGACGAAGAAGTTCTGCATATTTCTGTTGGGACGGCAGATTTCGGGCTTTCCGATAAAGCCGTAAACGCGCATTTTCGCATATTCGTAATCGACTTCAAGCAGATTTACGGCAAATTCTCTGCCGATGGAGGCGTAAACGGCGTTCTTTAATACGCCGTCGCCGGGAGTCTGCAATTTTATGTTTCCGTCGGAAATAAATTTTAACGCAATGTTCGGACGCGACAGCGCGAACTTTTCGCATACCGCCTGAACGGCAATCGCCTCCGTCGTGTTCTTTTTTAAGAATTTTCTTCTCGCGGGAGTGTTTTCAAAAATGTTTTCGACGATAATCGTCGTCCCGTCGGGACAGCCCGCGTCAATAACTTCTTGCGCCTCGCCGAAGGCACATTCGAACGACGAGCCGATTTCCTCGCTTTTGTGCTTTGTAAGAATGCGCAGCTTTGAAACGGCGGCAATCGCCGCAAGCGCTTCGCCGCGGAAGCCGAGAGTGCCGATTGCTTCAAGGTCCGCGCCTGTTCTTATCTTGCTCGTCGCGTGGCGGAGTATCGTTTTGGGAACGTCCTCACGCATAATGCCGCAGCCGTCGTCGGTTATGCGTATAAACGTGGTGCCGCCGTCTTTTATCTCGACGGTAACGTTTGAAGAGAGCGCATCGGCACAGTTTTCCAGCATTTCCTTTACCGCCGACGCCGGTCTTTCGACAACCTCGCCTGCCGCGATAAGATTCGCCGTCTGTTTGTCAAGCACGTTTATAATTCCCAAAAGTTCCACCTCTTTTCCGCGAAGAATGATTAAAATTTATGATATCTTGAACTTTAAACTGATGTCCGCCGCCTTAACCGAGTGCGTGAGCGCGCCGATTGAAATGATGTCGACGCCAGTTGCGGCAACTTCCCTTAAATCCTTTTCGCCCATGTTTCCGCTCGCCTCGATTATGGCTCTGCCGGAAGCTATTTTTACGCATTCGCTCATCAAATCGTTCGGCATATTGTCGAGCATTATGATGTCGGCCTTTGCTTCAAGCGCTTCCATGAGCTGCTCGATGGTTTCGACCTCGACTTCGATTTTCAAGGTGTGGGGAATCATCTTTCTTGCGTTTTCCACCGCCTTTTTTATGCCGCCGGAAACCGCGATGTGATTGTCCTTTATGAGAACGCCGGAAGCGAGGTTGAATCTGTGGTTTGTGCCGCCGCCTACGCGGATGGCGTATTTTTCAAGGGCTCTTACGCCGGGCGTGGTCTTTCTCGTGTCGGTGATTTTCGCCTTGGTGCCTTCAACGCTCTTTACCGCCTTTGCCGTCTTTGAAGCGATACCCGAAAGGTGCTGCATAAAGTTGAGCACCGTTCTTTCGCAAACGAGCAAGGTTCTCGCGTTGCCCTCGACTTCCGCGATGACGTCGCCTTTTTGAAGCGCGTTGCCGTCTTTGAAATGAGGGGTAAAAATAACCGACGAGTCGAATTTCTTAAAGATGTGGTCTGCAAGGTCGATTCCGCAGATAACCATCTCTTCTTTTGCGATGAATTTTCCCGTCGCCGACTTGTCAACGGGTATGGTGGATACCGTCGTGATGTCTCCCGAGCCGATATCCTCGTTTAATGCAAGGTTGATGATGCTGTCAACCAACGGATTGTCATAATAAAACATGTGCTGCCTGCCTTTCGTTATTCAGTCGACGATGTAGTGCGAACCCATACTTTCGCGGCGCGCGCAGGCGCTTTCCGCGATAACCGTGGACGCCATTGCCGCGTTGAAAACAGTGAATTGCTTCACCGTCGAAAGATTTTTTCTTCTGTATTTGTCGTATATTCTGTCAAGCTCGCTGTGCGCGTATTCAAGCTCCGACGTGTGCCTTATCGCGCCGACGTTTTTCGTCATGAGCGACTTCATATATTCGATGTCTTTTTCGATTTCCTCGTCGCCGGGGCAGACGTCAGTGAATATTTCACTTTCGGGAATGACGAAATCATACCCTTTCGGACTGCGAAAATCGGCGTTTATGTTTCTTGCCGCACGCCTGCCGAAAACGAGGCATTCAAGCGTTGAATTGCTTGCAAGACGGTTTGCGCCCTGAACGCCGGTGCACGCAGTCTCACCGCACGCATACAGCCCGCTTATCGCGGTCCTTGCGTGAATGTCGGTCTTCACTCCGCCCATCATGTAGTGCTCGGTCGGGTGCACGGGAATGTGCTCCGACGGCACGTGAATGCCGAGAGAACGGCATTTCTGGAAAATGGTGGGGAAGCGGGAGGCGAAAAATTCCTCCGACATGTCCGAAACGTCGAGATATACGAACTGATCTCCCGTTTTCTCTAAATCTTTTAAGATTTCCCTCGTTACTATGTCTCTCGGAGCAAGGTCGCGAAGCGAGTGCTTGTTGTACATAAACGCCTCACCCTTTGAGTTTTTAAGTATTCCGCCCTCGCCGCGCACGGCTTCGGATACGAGAAACATTCTTCCGTTTTCAATACCCTTCGCAAGCGCCGTCGGGTGAAACTGCACGAATTCCATATCCTTGCAGGGGGTGCCTGCGCGTAAGCACGCGGCAATTCCGTCGCCCGTGGAGTTTTTGGGGTTGGTGGAGTACTTGTATAACTGACCTATCGAGCCGGTTGCGATAACCACGTTGCGGGAAAATAATATGCGGTTGCGCTCGTTGTTGTTTACGACAACGCCGCTCGTTCCGTTTTTGTCGGTTACGACGTCAACGAAAAAGGTGTCAAAGAAAATCTTTATGTTTTTGCGGCTTTGCGCCTCTTTTCCGAGCGTTTCGGTCATAATTTTGCCGGTCGCATCTCCGCCGCAGTGAAGAATTCTCCTGCAGCTGTGTCCGCCCTCGCGCGTAACTATCGTTTCGCCGTTTTCATCTCTGTCAAACGGTACGCCGAGCCTTATAATGTCGTCTATTATTTCGGGACCTTCCGTTACGAGCGTGCGCACCGCCTTTTCGTCGCAGTGGCCTGCGCCGGCGATAAGCGTGTCCTTTACGTGCAGATCAAAGGAGTCCCACTTTTTGGTAACGGCGGCGATTCCGCCCTGCGCAAGGTAGGAGCTTCCGCCGTCAATGTGGCCTTTTACGATAATTGCAACGCTCTTGTCGGAATCAACGTTAAGAGCGCAGTAAAGACCCGCAAGCCCGCCGCCGACGATAATCACGTCGAATATTTCGTTGTTGTTTTCAAGTTCTTTGCTGTTGAATAAGTATCTTCTCATAAATTATTTTGCACTTCCCGCTTTCAGCATGTTGTCAAGACAGGTCCTTGCGGAAACCATAAGCTCGTCGCTTAAAGTTACTTCGTCGTCAAGGTCTTCAAGCGTCCAGAGTAGGTCCTCAAGCGTGGTCATCTTCATGTTCACGCATACGACGTGGTCCGCTATCGGATATATTTCTTTGTCGGGGCATTCTTCCGTAAGCTTTTCGACTATCGCCCTTTCGGTGCCGATAATGAACGACTTTTTGTCGGAGTCCTTTACGAAATTGATTATCGCCGACGTGCTTCCGACAAAATCGGCGCTTTCATTTATTTCAGGCCTGCATTCCGGGTGAACGAGAACGAGCGCGCCGGGGTGAAGCTCTTTTGCCTTTTCGAGCTCAAAAAGAGTTATGTTGTCGTGAACGGGGCAGCAGCCGTCAAAGAAGTGGAAAACCTTGTCGGGAAGCTGCTTTGCGATATATGCGCCGAGATTTTTGTCCGGCACGAAAATTATCTCTTTTTCCTTCATGTTTTTGATTATTTTCAGCGCGTTTGACGAGGTAACGCACATGTCGCAGACCGATTTCGTCTCTGCGCTCGAATTGATGTAGCAAACGACGGCGGCGGAAGGATATTTCTCCTTTAATTTCACAACGTCGTCTTTGGTAATCATGTCCGCCATTCTGCAGCCCGCGTCTTTTCTCGGAATGAACACGTGCTTTTCGGGATTTAATATTTTTGCGCTTTCAGCCATAAAGGTAACGCCGCAGAAAACAATGTTTTTTTGGTCGGCGCTTTTCGCCTTTTTTGCAAGCTCAAAGCTGTCTCCGCAGAAGTCCGCGACGTGCTGTACGTCGAGATCCTGATAGAGATGCGCAAGCACTAAGGCGTTTTTCTCTTTTTTCAGTTTTAAGATTTTTTTGATAACGGTTGATTTGCCGCTCGGCATAATTAAACCCTCTTTACAATCTATATAATTAATATATTATAACATTTATATATAAAAAAAACAAGTCCAAACTTAAAAAGCGGGGAAGGAAAGCGCAAAAACAAAAAGAACCGGTAAAATCGGTTCTTTTTACAGTCAAAATAATTTCTTATTTGAACTTGCGCTTGCGAGCGGCTTCGGATTTTTTCTTACGCTTTACGCTGGGTTTTTCGTAGTGCTCTCTTTTGCGTAATTCGGTAAGAACACCGCTTCTTGCGCATTGCCTCTTGAATCTGCGAAGAGCGCTGTCAAGTGATTCGTTTTCCTTGATTTTAATTTCTGCCATTTATATTCCCCTCCCTCCGCGCTTTGGCAAAGAGAAATTTCTTCCCTATACTATATTGGTATTATAACCTACACTTGCATAATATGTCAAGTAAAATACAAAAAATATTATTAACAAAATGTAAATTATTAATTATTGAATTATTTTACGACAATGTTTATGAGCTTGTCGGGAATTACGATTTCCTTTATGACGGTTTTGCCTTCAAGGAGCTTTGCGAATTTCTCCGACGCCCTTACGGATGCGAGAGATTCGTCCTTTGAAAGTCCCGCGTCAAGCGTAATCGTGCCCTTGAACTTTCCGCATATCTGCACAGCAACCTCGCAAACCGAGTCAACCGTCTTTGCTTCGTCGTATTCAGGCCACGGCGCAAGTGAAGCGAAAGAATCCTTCTTGCAGGCGCCGTGCCAGATTTCTTCGGCAAGGTGCGGCGCGAACGGGCAGAGAAGGAGCGTAAAGGTCTCAAGCTCGTCGAGCGTGAGGGTGCCTTTGTCCGAAATCTCGTTCATAAGCTCCATCATGGCGGCGATTGCGGTGTTCATCTTGAGACATTCAATGTCTTCCGTAACCTTCTTTATGGTCTTGTGGAAGACCTTTTCGAGCTCGGGCGTTACACCTCTGCCGGAAGCGATGTCGGGCAGGGAAGCGAACTTGTCTAAAAATCTCTTGCAGCCCTTTATGCTCTGACTCGACCAGGGAGCCGATTTTTCAAAGTCGCCTATGAACATCTCGTAAAGACGCATGGTGTCTGCGCCGTATTCGTTTATTATGTCGTCGGGATTGACTACGTTGCCCCTCGATTTTGACATTTTTTCGCCGTTTTCGCCGAGAATCATGCCGTGCGACGTGCGCTTTGCGTAAGGCTCGGGACACGAGAGAATTCCTATGTCGTATAAGAACTTCGCCCAGAATCTCGAATAGAGCAGGTGAAGCGTCGTGTGTTCCATACCGCCGTTGTACCAGTCAACCGGCATCCAGTAGTCAAGAGAAGCCTTTGAAGCGAGCGCGTTTTCGTTTTTCGGGTCGCAGTACCTTAAGAAATACCAGGAAGAACCCGCCCATTGAGGCATGGTGTCGGTCTCTCTCTTTGCGGGACCTTTGCATTTGGGACAAGAGCAGTTGATCCAGTCGGAAAGCGCCGCAAGCGGGCTTTCGCCGTCGGCGCCCGGCTCAAACGAGTCGACTTCGGGGAGCGTGAGCGGAAGCTCATCTTCCGGAACGGGAACCCAGCCGCATTTTTCGCAATAAATGAGCGGAATCGGCTCGCCCCAGTAGCGCTGCCTTGAAAATACCCAGTCGCGGAGCTTGAAATTGACCTGTCTCTTGCCCTTTCCGTTAGAAACGAGCCAGTCAATTATCTTGTTTTTTGCGTCAGCGACTTCGAGCCCGTCAAGGAAGCCCGAATTTACGAGAATACCGGTCTGAACGTCGGTAAACGCCTCTTTTTCAACGTCTCCGCCGCTTACGACCTCGACTATCGGAAGATTAAATTTCTTTGCAAAGTCCCAGTCTCTCGTGTCGTGCGCGGGAACCGCCATTATCGCGCCCGTGCCGTAGGTTATGAGAACGTAATCCGATACGAATATCGGTATGTTTTGGTTGTTTACGGGATTTATCGCGCGGATGCCCTTTATTTCAACGCCGGTCTTTTCCTTCTTGTCGGCAAGCTCGGTTCTCTCGAAATCGCTCTTTTTCGCGGCTTCCGCCTTGTAGGCGTTCACCTCGTCAATGTTTTCGATAAGGGAAGCGTTTTGCTCGATAAAGGGATGCTCCGGCGCGATAACCATGTAGGTTGCGCCGAAAAGCGTGTCGGGACGCGTCGTGTAAACGCGCAGATTTTCGCCCGCCGTCGTCGCGAAATCCACTTCCGCGCCTTCGCTGCGGCCTATCCAGTTTTTCTGCTGAACGTTTACTCTTTCTATGAAGTCCACAAGATCAAGATCGTCGATAAGACGCTGCGCATATTCGGTGATTTTCAGCATCCACTGGCTCTTTTCACGCCTTATTACTTCACTTCCGCATCTTTCGCATACGCCGTTTACGACTTCCTCGTTTGCGAGCACGCATTTGCAGGAAGTGCACCAGTTGA
>JAGADB010000131.1 GCA_017613815.1 Clostridia bacterium
ACGGCACGGAATACCATATTCTGCGTCTTAACAAGGATTTCACAAGATACGGAATATATCTCTATAACGAAAGATATTCCGATAACACGCACAGCGGCCAAAATACGGCAACGTCATGCGCTTTTATGAAAAAATACGATTTTTTCTTTGATATAAACGATATTGAAGAATATATTGATATTTTAAATGACGAAGAACTTCTCACTTTACTTGATGAGTATTACGCCGACGATACGGAACCCGAAGAAAGCGTTTATGAAACGGAAGAAGCCGAAGAAAGCGAAGAAAACTATTCCGTTTTCGACGAAATCGTATCTGTGCTTAAAGAAAATTACGGCTGCGAGTACGTAAACGGTTATTTTTATAAAATATCGGATATAAAACCGCAAATAAACTCAAAAGAAAATCTGGTCGTAATTATGGTTGACGTAAACTCGGTAAACGCGGTCATTCCCGAAAACACGTACGTTTTTTGCGCCGATAACGAGACTTACGGCTATATTCTTATGTCTTTTGCGCCCGGTGATACGTTTACGCTGAAAATAGACGGAAACGAAAAATTCGATACAGTTATAAACGCAATAGGTACGGGAACGGAAATCGTTTCAAACTCCGAAATTATTGAAGACAACTCACTTTCACATTACGCTGCCGACAACCCCAGAAGCGCCGTCGGAATAAAAGAAGACGGAACGCTCGTGCTGTATGCCGTTGACGGACGGCAGAAGCCGAAAAGCTCGGGATTTACGCTTGTTACTCTTGCGCAAAGAATGAAGGAGCTCGGCTGCGTATATGCCGCAAACCTTGACGGCGGCGGCTCAACGGCGGTAAACGTTTCAATGAAAGGTTTTGATTTTGCTGACACGCAGAACTTCCCGTCGGGAAAGAGCGAAAGAAAGGTTTCTAACGCAGTATGCTTCTTTAACGACCTAAAAAAAGACGGAACTCCCGCTTTTGCCTATAATTACAGCGATTACAATATTATTTTTTCCGATTCCGATATTGCATTTGAAAATATCGTGCTTTCCGATAAGTTAGGCTTTGCCGTAAACGAAGATGCGGATAAAGAAGCAATTATCTCAAACGCCTCTTTTTATACCAAAGACGGAAACGGAATGGTCGCTGACCGTACTTTTTATCCCATGGGTGCGATAGGCGATATAAATATATATTCAAGACTGTACGAAGGTGCGTCGGAAAACGTGTTTGCGGTGGTAAGAAGCATTTACAGCCCCGATAAAATCAACTTTTCCGCCGATAAATACGAAATTGCGCCGTTTGAAAGCGCAAAGCTTAATGTTTCTTTCGAATACGGAAATCTTCCTGTTTTTTCGAATAATTACAGATATATTATACACATTTTACCCGATGAAAATTCTGAATTAAGTTTGGAAGAGAACTTTGAGCAAGACGGAATATCGGCATATATCGCAGACGACACGTTTTTCCCGGTCGATTACGGCAAAAACTATGAAATATCCGTCGTAAAAGGGGACGCGGTTTCGAGTATTAATATAAAAGTCGACGCGTATCCGTTTGACGATATCGAAAACCACTGGGCATGCAGGGAAATATTCAGGCTTGCAAAGGAAAAAGTAGTAATAGGCGAGCTTAACGAAGAAGGCGTTTACAGTTATTATCCCGAAAGATACTATACAAGATATGAGTTTGCGCTTATGGTTCAGCGTATAACGGGAATTGGCGACGATATAGAAATAAACGACGAAGAAACGGCGGAAGAGACCGAAAATACACTTTTTGCAGATGAAGACGAAATTCCCGAATGGGCAAAAGACGCGGTGATGAAACTGTATAATGCGGGGCTGCTTTCAGATATAATGCGCTCATATGACGGACAAACCGCTTTTTGCGGCGACGAATATATCACGAGAAGCGAAGTTATGAAGGTTATCGGCAGACTGTGCGGAAGTGCGCCGGAGGATTTCGGTTTGTCGGAGTTTTCCGATCTTACCGAAGCGGAGCTTGAAGACGAAAACATTAAAAATTCCGTTTATGCTGGAATTTTTAACGGCTATGAGGACTCGACGTTGCGGCTTTCAAACAACCTCACGAGAGCAGAAGCCGCCGCCGTATTCGTCCGGCTTTCCGATTATCTCAAATAAAAAATAAAACCTATGGCTTTAAACCATAGGTTTTTGCTTTTAATTGAAGTATTTTTCGAGTGATTTTATCTGCTTTTTTACCGATTCTTCCGACGGACCTCCTGGAACCTTTCGTTCGTTTACACAGGTATTAAGGTCAATATAACCGTATACGTCGTCTTCAAATACCTCCGATACCGCTTTGTATTCCTCCATAGGCAGAGTTTCGAAGGTGTAATTCTTTTCTATGCAGACGGCGACGAGTTCGCCTGAGATTTTATAGGCTTTGCGGAAGGGAAGTCCCTTCTTGACGAGATAGTCCGCACAGTCTGTCGCGTTTATAAATCCGAATCCTGCGGCTTTTTTCATGTTATCCTTGCAAAATACTGCTGTGTCAAGCATTTTTGCAAAGATTTCAAGGCAGAGCTTTACGTTGTCAATAGAATCGAAAATCGCTTCCTTGTCCTCCTGCATATCCTTGTTGTAGGCGAGGGGAATACCTTTCATTACGGTAAGCAGGCACGTAAGCGAGCCGTAAACGCGGCCAGTTTTTCCGCGCACAAGCTCCGCAATATCGGGGTTCTTTTTCTGCGGCATAATCGAAGAGCCGGTCGCAAATGCGTCGTCAAGCTCCATAAATTTGAATTCGCTGCTGCACCAGAGTATGACTTCTTCGGAAAAGCGCGACAAATGCATCATTATCATTGAAAGGCAGAAAGCAAATTCTATTACGAAATCCCTGTCCGACACGCCGTCGATACTGTTTTCGGTAATGCTCGAAAAGTTTAGTTCCTTTGCGACGTAATTTCTGTCGATGGGATAAGTCGTGCCCGCAAGAGCGCATGAGCCGAGAGGCATAACGTCCGTACGCTCAAAGCAGTCGTCAAGACGCATTACGTCTCTTTTTAACATTTGCGCGTACGCAAGAAGCTCGTGCGCAAGCGTAATCGGCTGTGCGCGCTGCAGGTGCGTATATCCCGGCATAACTGTATCGGTGTTTGCCTTTGCTTTTTCAATTATGACTTTCGCAAGGGCGTTTACCTTTTCTTTAACCGACATAATTTCGTCTTTCAAGTACATCCGTATGTCGAGCGCGACCTGGTCGTTCCTGCTTCGTGCGGTGTGAAGGCGCTTTCCGGTGTCGC
>JAGADB010000132.1 GCA_017613815.1 Clostridia bacterium
AACGTACGAGAGCGCTTTTTCTATATTCGGACACAATTTAAGCGGCGTGCTGTACCGGTTATAAAGCTCAACCCATTCGACGGCTAAAATATCAACGCTCGTTTTATCAAAATCAACCCCGACTCTTTTATAATAATCGCTTACCGGGAAACCGAAAACTCTCTGATATTCGTCTCTATTCGGTATGGGCATATGACCGTAGCGTATAAGCAGTTCGTTTATGCTTTTGAAGCACGGCTCCACGTCGTCTAAGACCGTGCCGTTGAAATCCCACAGAATATGCGAATATTTCATATCACGCCTATCCCCTCAAGCATTATCTTCAAGCCTATGAGAATAAGCACGCAGCCGCCGATGATGGACGCGGGCTTTCCGAATTTGTTGCCGAATAACGACCCGAGAAACACACCGCCGAAGCATACCGCAAACGTGATGCCGCCGATGACCGCCGCGTTTATGAATATGCTTAATCCGTCCGTCATTGCAAACGTAAAGCCGACGGCGAGCGCGTCGATACTCGTGGCGACCGCAAGCACGAGAAGCTCTTTTATATTGAGCTTGTCGGACAGCTTTTCCTCGTCGCCCTTTACGGCGTCGATTATCATCTTTATACCTAATACGGCGAGTATGCCGAAAGCGATGAAGTGGTCAAACGATTCTATGTATTTAACGACGCCTTTGCCGAGAAAATATCCGATAACGGGCATGACCGCCTGAAAGCCGCCGAAAAACAGACCTATTATCGCCGCGTTTTTCGCTAATTTACTTTTAAGCTTCAGCCCCTTGCACAGCGACACGGAAAACGCGTCCATCGCAAGGCTGAGCGAGAGCAGGATAAGGCTTAATACTTCCATAATAACTCCGAAAACGTAACTTTGACAATAATAATGGTATAAATATATCATAAAAATATGACAATGTCAAGAGAAAAATAAAAAGGTGTAAAAACGCGGAAAAATTTTCAAAAAAATACTCGAAAAAAGAGTAAAAAACGAAAAACGCAAGTATATTATATTTGAAAATGAGATTTAGTAAAGAAAGGCGGTGGAGTCGTGGCGTTTTCGGCTGAATTTTTAGACGAGCTTAAAAGAAAAAACAGCATAGTCGACGTTATAAGTTCATACGTAACGCTGAAGCGCATGGGCACGTTGTATAAAGCCTGCTGCCCGTTCCACAACGAGAAAACGCCGTCTTTCATAGTATACGAAAGAACGGAATCGTTCTACTGCTACGGCTGCGGCGCGGGAGGCGACGTGGTCAGCTTCATTATGAAGGCGGACAACCTCGATTACGCGTCGGCGATAGAATCGCTCGCAAAACGCGCCGGTCTTACCGTCCCGTACGACAACACATACAGCAGAGAAAACGCGGACAAGCGCAGACGCACACTTGACGCGAACAAGGAAGCGGCAAGGTTTTTCCATTCGCAGCTCGTCTCGGGCAATTATAAGGAAGCGACTGATTATATAGAATCAAGAGGCTTGCAGAGAGCCGTAAACCATTTCGGTCTCGGCTTCTGCCCCAAGGGCAAAAAGCTGTTTTCGTATATGACGGACATGGGCTATAAACCGAAAGAGCTTCAGGATGCGTTTCTGTGCAGCCGTTATAACTATGATATATTTGAAAACCGAATAATATTCCCGGTCATAGACGCGGCAGGCAACGTTATAGCGTTCAGCGCGAGATCTATGGAGAAAAAGCCGGCGGACGGCAGAAAATATATAAACACGAACGACACCGCGGCTTTCAATAAACGGAAAAATCTGTACGCGCTCAATTTTGCAAAGAATTCAAAGGAAGATTTCTTTATTTTATGCGAAGGGCAGACGGACGTTATAGCGCTGCATATGGCGGGCTTTACAAACGCCGTAGCTTCGCTCGGAACGGCGTTTTCGGACGAGCAGGCGGCGCTCATGCGGCGATATAAGAGCAAAGTCGTCATTTGCTTTGACGGCGACGCGCCGGGACGCGAGAAGACGAACACGGTCATAAAAATAATTTCCGCCGCGGATATGGAAACTAAGGTCATAACCCTGCCTGACGGCTGCGACCCGGACGAATTCATTAAAAAATACGGCAAGGAAAGATTTGCCCTGCTTTTGCAGAACAGCATAGGTCAGGTGGATTACAGATGCGGCGAGGCTATGGCTTCGTTCGATCTGAAGCAGGCGGATCAGAAGGTTCTTGCGAGCAATAAGGTCTCCGACATAATAGCCGCGCTTTATTCGCCCGTGGAGCGCGAGGTATATACCGCAAAATACGCAAAAAAGCTCGATATAACGGAAGACAGCTTCAAGACCGTGGTCGAGAACAAGCACAAAAAGCTTTTATCAAAGGAAAAAAAGGAATTCGAAAGAGTTATCATAAACAACTCCATGGGCTTGCGCGATCAGGTCAACAAGGATAAGGTAAGGATACCGCGCGCCGCCAACGCCGAGGAGGCGATACTCGGAATAGCGCAGATAAGTCCGGATTTCCTTATAAAAGCAGAGAGCGAAAGCGTGCTTACGGAAGCGGATTTCAAAACGGAATTCAACAAGCGCGTTTATAAAGCCATATACGACTGCGTGAAAAATAACGGAAAATACGATCTGTCTTTGATATCGGAGGCGTTTTCACCTGATGAAACGGGCAGGATAACGCGAATGTTTATCAGCAGAAACGAGTTATCGGACAACAGCTATGACGTGTTCTGCGAATACTGCAGAGCACTTAAAGAAGAAGACGGCAGGATCAGGACAGACGCCGTGACGTTTGCCGATCTGAACGAGCTTATAAACAAGAAGAAATAATTGAAAGGAATATAAATATGGAAAACGAAAAGAAAAACGCCATAAAATCGCTGATAGAGCAGGGTAAAGCAAAAGGCACTCTGTCCAACAACGAGATAATGGAGACTCTTGACGAGCTCGATATGAGCCTTGAGCAGATCGAAAAGTTTTACGAGAAGCTGCAGGCGGAGGGCATCGAGGTCGTCGGATTCCTTGACGACACGGCGGATATCGAAGGACTTGAGCGCGAGATAGAAAAGTACGAATCAGCCGAGGAAATGGAGAAAATGCTCTCTCAGGAGGGCCTTAACATCGACGACCCGGTCAGATCCTATCTGCGCGACATTGGCAGATACAATCTGCTCGACCAGGAGCG
>JAGADB010000133.1 GCA_017613815.1 Clostridia bacterium
AGGCGTGGGGACCGACACGATATACGTGTCCGTCTTCATATATTCCGCCGTGAATTTTATTCCCGACTTTACGGCGCTGTCGAACAGCTCGTCGAGTCCGTCCTCCTTGAAGGTCGTCTTTCCGGAAGAAAGCAGGTCGACAAGCTCCTTTTTGCAGTCGGTTCCGACGACTTTTTCCCCGTGCGACGCAAGCATGAGCGCCGTGGGAAGTCCTATATATCCAAGCCCTATTACGTTTACCATTTTGTTATCCTCTTTTTTCGATTTTATTCCGCAGTCTTTATTTCTTTCTTTTTCCCTCTCGAATACACAAACACCATGATTATCTGGAACAGCATAACCGCGCTTCTCGCCGCGCCGACGGCGTAAAGGAACGAGATTATGTCCATATTGAATATTTTAGTAAAGATTCCCGCCGCGACGGTTACAGCGAGCAGCAGCACCTGAACGACGAATTCCGTCTGCTGTTTGCGGCAGGCGTAAAGTCCCGGCGACAGCGCCGTCGAAACGAATCTGAACGTAAACATTACCGAAAGCGCCTTTATGTATTCTCCCGCGACAACCCATTCTTCGCCCAGAACTATTCCGCACAGCACGGGCGCCAGAAAATACATGCAGAAGAACATCGGGACCGCTATAACTATTAAGAATTTGAAGGTCCTGTCAAACGCGCGCTTATATCCGCCAGTCTCGTTATATTCTTTCGACGCTTCCTCCATATAGACCTTCGACAGATTGCCGCTTATTAAGGAAATCGGCATGCCTAAAAGCCTTGTGGATATCGAATAATAGCCCGCGCACGCCTTTCCGAAGCCCTCGGAAATCATCGTCATGAGGGAGTAGGAAAAACTGTTTGCAAAAATCGCGGGAGCCGACAAAAGCGGCTGTTTTTTATGAATTCCCGCCGTTTCAAGCACCGTTTTCATGGGAACGGCGGCGATTTCCTTACGGTTTTGGAACAAAAATTTTCCTTGCGTGAAAACGCCGAAAAACATGCCGATGCAGTAAGGAATTATAAGTATCGGAACCGAAAGGTTCTCCATTTTGAGAAAATATACCATTATTACGCCGGGGATTGCCATACCCAGGCACTGCGCGAGCGTGCGCACGAAGTACATTTTCGCTATCATCTTATAGTCTTTGTATCTGTTGTTGTAGGCATTCAGCGTATTTGTAAGTCCGTACGCCGCCATATACAAAAAAAGAAACGGGAACAAATACAAATCGCCTATATAGTCTTTTTTGAAGAAGACGACGTAGATTATATATCCGACCGTTACGAGAAAGCTTACGAGCACGTTTACGAGCACGTTTAATTTTACGAGCGGGAACACCTTTTTCTCGTCTTCCTCATAGACGATTGCGAGGTCGTATCTTCCGCAGATTACGCCCACGAACGCCATGGGAACGGCGAGCAGAAAATTATATACTCCGAGGCTTTCCGCCGTAAACACGCGCGCAAGCAGTATCTGGTGCAGCGCTAAAATGACCTGCGCCGCAAGCGAGCTCGTCGCAAGTACGGTTAA
Source organism: Clostridia bacterium (assembly GCA_017613815.1). Taxonomy (GTDB): domain Bacteria; phylum Bacillota; class Clostridia; order Oscillospirales; family CAG-382; genus UMGS882. The sequence continues at coordinate 1,527 of JAGADB010000133.1, forward strand.
CGATTTCAAAAAAGTATTTTCGCGTAAATTCATTTTTTTATTCATTTTCTCTCATTTCGTATTCGAGAAGAATCTCTTCGCGGTTTCGTGTTTTTATGGAGTACAGAAGTCCGCCGCTTATGAGCATAATAACGACTTTAACCCAGATTCCCGGCGTATTCTGGAACATGAAGAAGGAAAATCTTATCGCGCAGTAGTAGAAGAGATAGAAAAATTCGGCCGTCTTTGCCTTCTGCGCGCTTTTTTCAAACAGGAACGATATTGCGATATTCAGTATCGCAACTATCGGCGAGAACATCATTCCGAAAAAGATGTAGCCGTATCCGACCGACGGAATGATATATCCCGACTGCTGCGCTCCGCCGTAAATCCACTCGTTGAACATAACAGACGTCGTGCTGACGCTGTCCTTTACGAAGAACGAAAACGGCGGCGTGCTTCTTATGAAGTCGAAAATCGGCTGTATCGGGCTTAAACCGCCGAGTTTTGAAAAGTCAAGACTCAGCGCCGTCTGCTCCGGTCCCATAAAGTAAACCTGCAGCGTTGACGAGATAGAGCCGGAATCGACGGTTCCTCTGTTTATCGCGTCCATATAGGACGTGTATTTGAACGCGTAAAACGTCTTATAAATCGTCATAAGGAAAATAATTATGCCGGCGAGGACGAAAATGTAGCTTAAAATAGTCTTTTTATGCTGGGGGAACGCCACGATCATAAGAAGTATGCTGCAAAGCGCCGAATAAAGTATTATCGCCCTCGATTCGCCTATGATAAGACCGATATTGAAGGCGCTGACTAAAAGCGCAAAGAACACGTACTTTCTCCTCTTTGCAAAATCGTATTTCTTTTTTAAGAACGACAGAATCATTATGAACAGCGTTATTACCGCGATGAGTAAGCACTGGTGCGCGACGTTCTGCAAAACTCCGACCTCCGCCGCCGCAACTCTCGCCTCGGCGTTCGCCGACATCACGAAGAAGTTGATATAGTCCTTGCTTCCGAAGAAGATGAAAAATATAATGCTGAATACGATAAAAATCAAATAGCTTATATGGTTTCCGCTGTTCCAGAAGTAGTAGTCCCTCTCGGCAAAGAGGTTCGTCTTGCGCTCGGGAGCGTTTCTCCTCGAAAAAATATACACGAACAGCGCCGTTACTATAAATTCATAAAACATAAGCATTACCGAGATGCGAAGCGACTCCTCGGTGGGATGAAGATAGCTTACTCCGCAGTTTAACCCCGCAACGGCTATTGCCGGCGGCAGAAGAACGAACCTGATAAACTGCATGATTACGTAGAAAAGCGACACTATCGGGTACTTCGTCTCGCTTATTTTATAGTTGAACAGAAAAAGGTAAATTACGAAATACAAAAGCGGAAAGAAGACCA
>JAGADB010000134.1 GCA_017613815.1 Clostridia bacterium
GAAAAAAGACGAAACGCCAGATAAGAAATACTACGCTGTTTACGCCAACGGCGGATATTATGAAACCGAAAAATTCGATCCTGATGACGTCATCAAATATTATGTTGATACCGGAGAAACATTTTCAAGTAAAAGAATCGAAGGCGAGTTAGTAAACAAGGTCATTAAACCGACCGTAATGGATAATAACTACGCTTTGATAGATCCCGATGACAGAATACTCGGAATAATTAACGCCGTGGAAGATTCAATAGAGCACGCTATGCTGAGAATTGAGATATTTACAGACAAGGATAAGTATTTTGTGTTTATTTGGCTTAATGTGAATTTGATATCTCCATGTGAATTGTACGAATACGACATAGAAAGTAAATCCATACATCGGCTTTGCTGGTGGGATGACGTAGATATAGTAGGAATCTCTATTCCGGACAGCACAAAAGAATTTGATTCGGTATAAAGATAAAAATCCGCTATGAACAATCGTACCAGTCGAGAGCCTTTTTGGCTCTCGACTTTTTTGTGCCGGTTTTTCTGTTTCTTCTTCATAAAAAGCGGATTTATTTTGAAAACTATTTTCTATCGGTTATTTTTTCCCGCTATTATAGTACGGATTGCGGATTTCGCCTATCAGCATTGACGCGGGGACGCCCGTTTTTCCGTTTTCGGCGGAAAAAAACTTCAAAATTTTATGATAGTACATCTTTGCAATATTACTGCCCGCAGCGCTCATTAAATATTTTACGTCCTCCTTCGAGAGAAAGATTTTTTCAAGTTCCCCTTTCGCATGTTTTTGCTGTTCTTTGTCAACCTCTAAAAACGAGAAAAAATCAAAGCTGATACGGTAGTATTTTTTCAGTTCTTCGCTCGGCGCGTTGTCGTAAATTTCTTTCCAATACGGATTTTGCATAAACAAGTCTGTTCCTTTTCCCATAGTTATTTCTCCTTTGTAATTTTTGATTTTCCTCAAAAAAATCGCGCTTTCTATAAGAAAACCCCATAAAAAGCGCAAAAAAACAGTCCCATCGTCTGATGAGACTGCCTGTGTACGTATCAAAAAGCCCCATCATTCAAGCATTAGCACCTTACCTTAAAGCAGGTTGCTGCGCGGTCATCGAGCTTGTCTCTCACGCGCTCTCTATAGGTTAAATACATTATATCATTAAATTCCGCAAAATGCAACATTAAATCTTCACTGTTACATACTGCCTATGTAATTCGACGCAACCGTCTTTACCGTTTCAGTCTGTCCGAACCAGCCGCCCGGTCTGAACCAGCCTCCGTCGCGAAAGCCTAAGAATAGAACCGCGCCGATTACTATAAGCGCGCATATTACGACTATCGCAAGGCATCCGCCGTGTCCGCCTTTCTCCTGCGGCGGCATCTGCTGCATCGGCGGTCTGTACTGCGGTTGTCCCTGAGGCATCGGCGGTCTGTACTGTCCCTGCATTTGTCCCTGAGGCATTTGAGGTCTGTACTGCGGCATCTGCTGTTGTGAGACGCGCTGATATCCCGTCTGCGGTCTGTACTGCGTCTGCATCTGTCCTTGCATCTGCGGCATCTGTTGAGGGCGCTGAAACGCCGCCTGCGGTGCCTGCTGCATTTGCGGTTTTGGCGGTTCGGGTTTTTGTTCGGTTTGTTCTACGGGAGCGCCGCAGTTTTTACAGAATTTTACGTCGGGATCGAGCGGCGAACCGCAGTTGACACAGAATTTTGCCATAGTTAATTCTCCTTTATGCAAAAAAACACAAAAAAGTGTTATTTTTATTTATAATAACACACATTTTTTCAATATTCAACATTTTTTGAAACTAAAAATGCTTCCGTATATGCGGAAGCATTTTGTTTTTCAGTATTATCCCACGTTATTGAGAGACGCCGCCTCGTCGGGAACGTATTTCAGCTCGATATCGGCTCCGACGTTTTTCAGCTTGCCGACGATGTTCTCATAACCTCTTTGTATATGGTAGATATTATCTATTTCCGTCTTTCCGGTTGCGGAAAGTCCCGCAATAATAAGAGCCGCTCCGGCGCGCAGGTCGCATGCGCTGACAGGCGCTCCGTGAAGCGTTTTCACGCCCGTGAAGGTTGCGGATTTAGAGTCGCTCTTTATATCCGCGCCCATGCGGATGAGTTCGTCGACGTATTTGAATCTGTTATCCCATACGCCCTCTCTTATCATGGACTGGCCGCCCGCTATCGCCATAAGCGCGCCCATCTGCGGGTTCATATCGGTCGGAAAGCCCGGGTACGGCGCCGTTTTGACGTAGGTGCCCTTTATTTCCGTATTTTCTCCGCGCACTCTTACGGAATCGTCGTATTCCTCGACCTCCGCGCCCATTTCGAGCAGTTTTGCCGTTACGGTCTCAAGGTGTCGCGGAATTACGTTGGTAACCGTCAGCTCGCCTTTCGTGGCCGCCGCCGCCACCATATAAGTGCCCGCCTCTATCATATCGGGAATTATATCGTAATGCACTCCGTGCAGTTTGCTTACGCCTCTGATTTTTATCATTTCGGTACCGGCGCCGGATATATCGGCTCCGCAGGAGTTCAAGAAGTTCGCAAGGTCAACGACGTGCGGCTCCCTTGCCGCGTTGTCGATAACCGTCGTTCCCTCGGCCTTGCACGCCGCGAGCATAATATTTATGGTAGCGCCTACCGAAACTATATCGAGATAAACGGAGTCTCCGTAGAGCTTTCCGTCTTCCGTCGTGATATTAACGTATCCGCCGGGGTTGGTCGCGTCGACGTCGGCGCCGAGTGCGCGAAATCCCTTTATATGCTGGTCAATCGGACGTAAACCTATGTCGCATCCTCCCGGATACGCCGCCCTTGCTCTGCCGAATCTGCCGAGCTCCGCGCCGAGTATATAGTACGACGCCCTCATCTTCTTTACGAGGTCGTACGGCGCCGAACACGGCTTTATTCTCGTGGTATCTATTTCATAAGTGGTCTTATCTATTCTCTTTATTACGGCTCCAACCGATGTAAGTATATCAAACGCGTCGGATATGTCGCTTATCAAAGGGATGTTTCCGAGCGTACATTTTCCCTCCGCGAGAATCGTTCCGAAAACAATTGCCACGGCAGCGTTTTTCATTCCGCTTACTTCTATGCTGCCATGCAATGGCTTATTGCCTTTTATGACAATTTTCTCCATTTATGCTTGCCTCCGTTTATATTTCTCTTTATAACCTCTTATATCATACTCAATAATTAATAACAGTATATTATATAACTATTACATTTTTGTGAACTATTCCAAAATTGCATCAACATATTGTATATTTTGCTGTCCGGATATATCAATATATATGATTTTCCATGTCGGAATGAGATAATACACTCCGCTGTCGGAATATCTTAAAACGTATATGATTTTCTGGGACAGAATTTCCCTTGCCGAGTCGATATCCACGCGGCGCAGCGCGTTTATGGAGTCGAGAAGTTTTTCGCTGTACGACTCCTTGAAATCGTCGCAGACCGTTTTGCCGTACGCGTATACTATCTCCCCGTCTTTTTCGACCGTATTGAGATAAAAGCCCTCAAGCGCGGTATTTCCGTCAACGCTCTGGGAAGCGCAGATTATTTTTCCGTATTCCGTATCCTTTACTCCGTATATATAACACTGCGGCTTTGATTTTGAAGAAAGGCACTTTATGAATTTTTCCGCCGCGGTTTTTTCGGAGGCGTCAATACTTATCTGCTCCTCTTTCATTTCGCCGAAATCGAAGTCGTTTACGGAGTCCTTATCGAAGCCCTCTTTGACGTATTCGACGGTAAAGCCGTCTGACGACAGTTTTAAGCTTGCCTTTACGTTTCCGTCTTTATCGGAAAAGGTATATACGACGCCGTCGGGGGTTTCTACAAAGCCGTAAGCGGTATCCTCTCCGAGGGATTCCGCAAGTTTTTTTGCGGAATTTTCGGGAAAGCTTGCGTTATTGTCGTTCAAAAACGTATATATGAGATTGTCCGGGATTCTGCTTTCTATCGCTTTCTTATCTATTTTTACGCCGTTGTTCGTAAAATATTCCACGACGTCGTCAATTCGTTTTGACGAGATATTGAGCATTTTATCCCTGCCGTTAAAGTAAATGTACATAAGAAAGGCGTCGAGGACGAGGAAAGCCGCTATCATAAAAATGCATACTCTTTTAATACTCATTTTTACCGTCCTTTCTCGCCGTCCACACGAATTTCAGCAGATTGGTTCCGCTTTCGCGCACGTAGAGCGCGCCGTAATCGGCGTAATTTTCGCCTTCAAACAGCGTGTTCGCCTTATTCTGCGGCAGTACGGGCTTTGTCTCTTCGGTTCTGCTGCAATAAACCGCGTTTATTTCGACTTTATTTATATAATTTCCGCTTATTTCGACTGTAATATCGGGGTTTCCGTCGAGAATCGGGATTCCGTCAAACATATATTTAAGTGCGAAAACGGTCTTTCCGTTTTTTTCGGTAACGTACAAAAGCGACGGCGCGGCGTCGGCTCCCACGACGTGTCTGTCAAGGGAGTTTACGAGGTATTTTACGGAAAGCGCCTTATCGGCAAACGAATACTGCGTCTCTTTGGGGTTGTATTTTAAGAATTTCGACAGGTGTATGCCGCTGTCGTAGCCGTAATAGGTTATTTTTGTGTTTTTCGGGTCTATATACAGTTCTTTTCCGTCGTAGACGTAGCTTGTGGTCTTATCCGCCGATTTTATGCTCTTTATCATATTGGGGTTGAAGTCGAAAACGCGCATTAAATTTGCGGTATTCGCGTCGTAAACGGAATAATTGTAAAAATCGGACGTTTTTGAAAGCAAAGGCGGAGACACGTCGAAGGATTTACCGAAAACCGCTTTCGGTTTATCGGATTTTATAAATTCAAATCCGACAAAGCCCCTCACATCAGTATATGCCGCAAGTTCCGAGTCGTCATACGCAATACTTTCGGAAGGCGTGAACTTTTTGCAGTTTCCTTCGTTATCGAAGCACAAAGCGTATGCGTTTCCGTTTTCATCGGACAAAATAAACACGTTTTTGATAAATACGCTTTCGGATACATTTTCTTTTCTTTCGCTGCCGAGTATGCACGGCAGTATCGCCGCCGACGGAAGTTCGTTATATAGGGAGGCGTAGATATATCTTTCCGACGACGTGACGTTTTCAATATAGTCCGCCCTTTTATCGGCGTTTTCGAATATTACGCTCTCCGGCTTTTCATAAAGGAGCACGGAAAGGTATTTTACGAGCAGGTCCGAAACCGCTTTTCTTGCGTTTGCGTCGTAAGCGCTTGCAAGCATCGTTCCGTCTTTAAGTCTGAACCCCTCGAATTCCGGAGATATGAGCGTCAGCGCGTTGAATCTTGTGTCGTATTCCTCGTTTGACAGCACCCATTTATCGTTTTCGGGCATTTTCGGGTACGACGAGCTTATTCCGTTAACGCGAAGGTCAATATATTTTCCGCAAAGAACGAGCATCAAAACAAAAAGCGCCCCCGTCAAAACTACAAGAATTACGTTGACAAAATTTCCTGTTTTTTTCACGAAAAGCACCTCTTTTTTATTGATTTTTTACCTTTTTTTGCCCTGTTTTTTTACGGGTTTTCGGGGGTATCCTCCGGTTTTTCCGCATTCATATTCCCGGATTCAATCTCCTTTAAGAGCTCGGAAATCCTTGCTCCGTGCGCAAGTCCCGCGTCTTTTATAAACGTAATTTCGGGCGTGTTACGAAGGTTTATCCTCGACGAAAGTTCCTTTTTGATGAATCCCATCGCCGAGTACAGTCCCGCCTTTACCTCCTTGTCTATGCCGCTCATATGGCTGTAATAGACCTTACAGTATTTAAGGTCGGGCGTGGTTTCCGTCTTTATCACGCTTACGAAATTATTTTCGACTCTCGGGTCCTTTACCTCTCGCAGAATATAAGTGAGTTCTCTCGATATGTCTTCGTTTACTCTGTCTATGTGAAAATGCGGTCTTTTTGACGGCATCTTTTCTCCCTCCGGGCTATTTTACCCTAATTATTTTACTTCTCTTTTTACTTCTTCCATAATGAACGCTTCAAGGATATCGAGTTCCTTTATGTCGTTGAAGCGCTCGAGCGCGATTCCGCATTCGTAGCCGCTTGCAACTTCCCTTACGTCGTCCTTGAATCTCTTTAAGGAGCTTATCTTATCTTCATAGATAACGACGCCGTCGCGGATTACTCTTATCTGCGAGTTTCTCGTTATCTTGCCGTCCTGGATATACGAGCCCGCAACAAAGCCTATACCCGGCACGTGTATCGTCTTTCTGACTTCCGCGTGTCCGAGCACCGTTTCTTTGAATTCCGGCTCGAGCATTCCGTTGATGGCGGCGGTGATTTCCTCGATGCATTCGTATATTACCCTATACGTTCTTATATCGACCTTCTGCGCTTCGGCGGTGTCTATCGCGTTTTTATCCGGTCTTACGTTGAATCCGACGATTATCGCGTTTGACGCCGACGCAAGCATTACGTCGCCTTCGGTTATTCCGCCGACCGCCGAATGTATTACCTTTACCTTTACTTCTTCGGTCGATATCTTTTCAAGCGATGATTTTACCGCTTCCGCGGAGCCCTGAACGTCCGCTTTTACGATTACGGCAAGTTCCTTTGCGCCCTCGTTTAACTGGCTGAACAGCGCGTCGAGCGACACCTTTGCGTTTGCCTTGAATACCTCTTCCTTGGCTTCGGTCTTTCTCTTTTCGATGAGTTCCTTCGCCATCTTTTCGTTTGCGACGGTTCTCATTTCGTCGCCGCCCTCGGGCACTTCCGAAAGTCCCGTGATTTCAACGGGCGTTGACGGTCCCGCTTCCTTTATGACTTTGCCGTTATAGTCGGTCATCGCCCTTACTCTGCCTATCGCGGTGCCGGCTATGACCATATCTCCCCTATGGAGTATGCCCGCCTGGATGAGCACGGTTGCGACGGGGCCTCTGCCCTTATCGAGTTTTGCTTCTATTACTATACCTCTTGCGGGGCACTTATAGTTTGCTTTGAGTTCCTTCATATCGGCGACGAGCAGCACCATTTCGAGCAGTTCTTCGATACCCTGCTTTTTGAGCGCCGAAACGGGAACGCATATCGTGTCTCCGCCCCATTCCTCGGGAACGAGGTCGTAGGCGGTGAGCGCCTGCTTTACGGCTTCTATGTTTGCGCCGGCTTTATCTATCTTATTGATTGCGACGATAATCGATACTCCCGCCGCTTTCGCGTGGTTTATCGC
>JAGADB010000135.1 GCA_017613815.1 Clostridia bacterium
ATCGCCCTTCCGCCGTTATTTTGCGCTTTACGCTATTATTATATTCAAAAAAGGGCGGAAATAACCGCGAAAAAAGTAAAAAAACTCTGCTTTTTTTGCGTTTTTTTATCAGTTTTCAAGCGGCGAATACGGCTGATAAACCGAAAGCGGATGTCCCGCCTTTGCGCAGGCGGCAAGGATGTCTTCCGTGCTTGACGGCTCGTTACCCGCGCCGAACATGTAAGTAAGGTCGACGAGCATGAAGTTCTTGACCTCAAGCGTGTCGGAAACGCTGTTGTTGTCGGGAAGCATTATGCCCGCCATGGTGTCGTTGTCCACCATCGTCCTCGTTCCGACAATCTGCGTCCAGACGGAAGCGGGAACCGTGCTGTCAAACGAGAAGACCTCCGACGTCGGTGTGCCGCATAAAAATCTCACCTTTTTCGAAACGGAGGTTTTTACAAGCGCGCACGCCGCGTAAATATGCCCCGAAATAACCGAGCAGGGGTGCAGGAAACGGTTGTTGTTTCCCGTGCCCGCTTCGGTAATCGTGTAGGTCAGCACTCCGTCTTCGGCGCTTATGCTGCCTCTCATGGGCGCCCAGCCGGCCGTGCTTTCGAAGTTTCCGTTTTCGAGAATCTGATTGAAGCGGACTATTCCGCTTTTGCGGCAGCTTATAAGCCAGCCGCAGGTGTTTCCGTAAAGTCTTGCCCAGTCAAAACGCATTGAAATTACGCTGTTTGCGGTGATTTCGAGGTCGTAGTCGGAAATTTCCGCGTCCGACGCGTCAATCGCAAGCGTTGCTGCGGAATCCCCCGAAATGAAGTCCACGCGGATGAAGTCGCCGAAGATTCCCGTCGGCATTTTAAGCGTAAGAGAAGTCTGAAGCCCGAGATTGTATATCTTGTTTACTTCAAGAAGCCCTCCCGTGCCGACCTGCGTCTCAACGTCGGGACGGACCTTGAGTTCGTCAAGCTTTTCCTTGTCGGTGCAGCCGATAAGTCCGCATTTTTCGTGCGTTGCAAGCGGAATGATGAGCATTCTGCCGTCTTCCTGCACCTTTTCCTTGGTGGTAGCCCCTGTCTGCAGGTAAACCTCCGCGCCTATGTTGTTTCGCGCGTTCATTCGCTCCTGGGGAGTGGTGTTCGTGCCCGCAACGTCGAATCTCACGACCTTTTTGTAGAGCTGATTGTAAAGCGCGGAGCTCTTTACGGGATTTTCGGAGTTTTCGGTAACGCTTGAATCGACGACCGTCTTGTTCGCCTGCGCTTCTATTCCCGCAAGCTTGGTCTTTTCGGCAGTCGTGTAGTCGTTCTCCGAAAGCCCTTTACCTTGGATTATGTCAACCTTTCCCGCAAGCGCGCCGTATATCGCGGAGCTCTTTACGGGATTTTCGGAGTTTTCGGTGATACTTGCGTCGACGACTGTCTTGTTCGCCTGCGCTTCGATGCCTGCGAGCTTGGTTTTTTCAGCCGTCGTGTAATCGTTTTCCGAAAGTCCTTTGCCCTGAATTATGTCAACTTTCTCGCTCAGCGCGTCGGTTACCGCCTTCTGGGACATGAGGGCGGAGGTGCTGCTGCCGGTAGTCTGCTTGATTTGCAGGTTTTCGTATATCTCTCTTGCCCCCGCCGCGCTCTGCGCGGCGCTCTGTGCGCTTTCGGAGGCCTGTCCCGCGTAGATTACGGCGTTTGCCCTCGACATGGCGGCGTCTGCCGCCGAGGATTCCGCCTCCACCGAGGAAGCGTATGCGCTGTCTGCATATCTTGCGGAGCTCTGGGAATAAGCCCTCGCGTTTGTTTCGGATGCGAGCGCGCTGCTCGCTCCGCCGAGCGCGGTTTCGGCGTATCCCGAAGCGCTTGCGGCGCTTGCCGAAGCCGAAGAGGCGCTCTGAGACGCGCTCGATGCGGAGGATGCCGCTTCAAGCGCCTTGGCTGCGGCGGTGTTTTTGCTTGAAAGCGCGTCGGCCGCCGAAGCTTCGGCGGAAAGCAGAGCCGTCTGAACGCGGGCTTCCACCTGCTCGAATTCCGATACCGTGTGCTCGTTGCTCAGCACGTTTACGGCGTCGACCGATTTTTCGGCGACAAATTCCATAATATCGCTGTGCCACACTCTTTCGCCGTTGTCGAAGGCGCGCAGCTGGGTCCTTAAAATTCCGCCTTCGCCTATCATTTCGGACGTGATGTTCCATTCAAGCACGAGACTCGTCTCACTTTGCGAGTAGGCGGTGAGGTCCACCACGTCGGAGGTGTTTTCGATGTCAAGCTTGAACGAAAAACCAAACAGATTTGCGTCCTTTATTTCAAACAACCGCGTTTCGACGAGATTGTCGTTTACAAAGCCTATGCGCCGGTCCTTTTCGGGAATGACGGCGCTTCGGCTGCGATTTATAACTATCATTTTTTCGTTTTACCTTTCATTTTTTGAAATTTCCCGGGACGTATGAAATAAATCTGCCGCCTTTCAATGCCGCCCCGTCTTTTGCTGCCGTGTAAATTTTAGCACAAATGTTCTGTTTTTTCAATTTTGAAATGTTAAATTATTATGATAAATGAAAGGTGAAAAGTCCTTCAAATCAGCGGAACAGCAGGGTTCCCGAGACGAGGCTCTTTATTATGTCGGAAAAGGTAACGCGGCGCACGTCCTCGTTCAATATGACGTCGGTCTCGGAAATGACGTCGTCTCCGATTTTATATACGATTTTTCCGATAACGTCGCCCTTTTTTGCGGGCGCTTCGATAAATTCGGGAAGCTCGGGGTGCGTTTCGACGAGTTTGTCTCTGCCTTTTGCGATAAGTATGCTTCCGAGCGCGTGAACGGGCGTCGTATAGGTCTTGACACCGCCTTTTACGCGTATTTCGGGAAGAGAAACCTGCGTCGTGTTGTAAAGTGCGAAGTTTGCAAAGCCGAAATCGAGCATTTTCTTTGCGTCGTTGAACCTGTCGTTGGACGTGGGAGCGGTAAGCACCGCCGCTATAAGCTGTAAGTCGCCCCGCTTTGCCGTGGCGGAAAGGCAATATTTCGCCGAGTCGGTGTAACCCGTCTTCATGCCGTTTGCGCCGGGGTAAAAGCGGATGAGCTTGTTTGTGTTGGAAAGCCCCATCTCGCCGTTTCGCAAGGAATCCATCCATATCGTCGTGTAGTCGAAAATGAGTTCGTGTTTTAAAAGTTCCCTCGTCATAATCGCGATGTCTCTCGCGGTCGAGTAGTGGTTTTCGGTCGGAAGCCCCGTGCAGTTGGAAAAGTGGGTGTTTTCCATGCCGAGTTCGAGCGCCCTCCTGTTCATTCGCGCCGTAAACGCCTCCTCGCTGCCCGCAAGGTGCTCCGCGAGTGCGACTGTGCAGTCGTTTGCCGATACCACCGCCACCGCCTTTATCATATCGCTCACCGACATCTGCTCGCCCGGCTCGAGCCATATCTGCGAGCCGCCCATCGACGAGGCGTAATCAGACGCCGTAACGGTGTCGTCGAGCTTTATTATACCGTCGTCAAGCGCCTCGCACACCAGAAGCAGCGACATTATTTTGGTAACCGACGCGGGCTCCGCCTTTGCGTCGGCATTTTGCTCGTAGAGTATTTCCCCGGTGGAAAAATCCGCAAGACACGCCGAATTTGCCGTCAGTTCGAGGTTTACGCCCGATTTTACGGCTTCAATGTCGCGCCTTTGCGCAGAAACGGACAAAATGGGCGCAAAAGTCAGCAGAAATGCAAGGAAAACGCAAAAAACGCACGTTTTTTTGAGATTGTTTTTCATAATCGCTACGCTGCCTTTCAAGTTGATTTATTAAGTATTATGCGTAAAAAAGCGGGATTATTACAATAAAAAAACAGCCGGCGGAGCCGGCTGTTTTCAAAGCGTATTGATTTATGAGTCCGCGAGGGCTTTTTCAAGCCATACCGAGCCGATGTTGAGCGCGTCGGACAGGGTTTTTCTTTCGACCTGATTGAGAATTTTTTCCTGCTTTAATGCAAGGTCGGGGTCGGTGCTCTGGAGCTGAACGAGAATTCTCGACGGAACGGGCGTCCCTTCGATTTCGGTGTTTTCAAGGACGGTAAGCACGACTATGCAATCGTTGTCGGGGCTGCCGTAATAGATTTTGTTGGCGTCCCGAACGACAGGGTGGCCTTTGTAATTAAGCAAATCTGCCATAATTTGCATCATCCTTTCGGTGTCAGTCCGCAAGGTAGCTTGCAACGAGGATTTTCAGAAGTTCGTCTCTGTCAAGCTTCGCAACGATAGCCCTTGCGTTGTTGTAATTTGTGATATAGGTCGGGTCTTCGGAAAGAATGTAGCCCACTATCTGGTTTATGGGGTTGTAACCCTTTTCCTTGAGGGCGTTGTATACCTGAGTCAGCGCCTGCTTGGTTTCCATTTCCTTTATCTGAGATATGGAAAAGGTAATGGTCTTGTCTCTTTGATTTTCAGACATAATATCACTCTCTTTCCGAATTATAAAAATATTCAAGATAATTATATAATGAGAAGCGGAAAATATCAAGATAATTTTTTCGGAGTTTACAAAACCGTAACACTTAGAGGGATGAAAAGAAGCGCGCAAGGCGGTAAAAAACGGAGTTTTCGGGAAATTATATATAAAGAGGATAATTTTTGCCCCGATACTCTTTACAAAACGAAAAAAATGTGATATAATTTCAAAAGATTATACGGATATGTATAATACTAACTCAAATTTTTTGAGAGGAGACCAAATCATGAAAAAAATTTTAGCCATCGTTCTTGCAGCTCTCATGGTATTTGCACTTGCATCATGCGGCGCTGAAAATCCCACACCGGACGCAGGCGGCAAAGACGCAGCTCCTGCCGGCGAAAAAGTCGTAAAAATAGGCGTTTTCGAACCGGCATCGGGTGATAACGGAGCCGGCGGAAAACAGGAAACCCTCGGTATTCAGTATGCAAATGAAAAGACACCTACCGTAAAAATCGGCGATGATGAATACAAAGTAGAAGTAATATACGCCGATAACGGTTCGTCCAACGACAAGGCGCCGACGGCGGCTCAGTCGCTCATCTCGGCAGGCTGCTCGATAATTCTCGGCTCTTACGGCTCGGGCGTTTCGATCGCGGCAAGCGACACCTTTAAGGACAGCGGAGTTGCCGCAATAGGCGTTACCTGCACAAACCCGCAGGTTACCGAAGGCAACAGCCACTACTTCAGAATCTGCTTCCTTGATCCCTTCCAGGGCACGGTTCTCGCAAACCTCGCTTCCGGCGAATTCAAGGCAAGCAAAGCGTATATCCTCACAAAACTCGGCGACGACTACTCGACAGGCCTCGGATACAACTTCAAGCAGGCGTTTGAAGCACTCGGCGGCACGGTTGTAGAAGAATCGTTCCAGGAAGGCAACGCTGACTTCACGGCGTTCCTTAACACCGCAAAATCGCAGGAATGCGACGTTATCTTTGCTCCGACCTCTACCGAAGCCGCTCAGCTCATCATTGAACAGAGCGCAACTCAGGGCATTGCCGTTCCGCTTCTCGCAGGCGACACGTGGGATTCCAACGTAATCCTCAACGCGGCAAAAGGCAAGGACGTAAAGATTTACGTTACGACGTTCTATCAGGAAGGCGGCAACGCTGACTTCGATAACGGATTCAAGGATTGGATCAACGCAGACGCAACGCATCTGTCCAACAACGGCGGCGACGACACGGTTGCAGCGGTATCGGCAATGGGTTACGACGCTTACTACGTAGCTCTCGAAGCTATAAAGGCAGCCGGCTCTGCTGATAAGGCAGCCATAAAGAACGTTCTCGGAAGCGTTACCTACACGGGCGTTACGGGCGAAATCAAGTTCGACGAAACCGGCGACGCAATACGCGATACGGCATACGTAAAGACCGCCAACACCGAAACGGGTGCTTGGGACTTCGTTCGCGAACAGGGCGTAAACTGATTTTAATTTAATCACTGATAATCTTGCGGAAGGCGTACGCCTTCCGCAAGATAAATTTGATAAAACAAGAAATTTGCGGAGCCTGTTGAAAAAATATTTCTGCCGTAATTTTTTCAAGAGGCTCTGAAATTATTAATTTTCAAGAAAACAAGCGAAAAAACGCACAAGGAAGTGTTCAAAGAAAATGTTCGGCAAACTATTCTCCACCTGTCTTCCGTATATTCTTTCCGGAATATCGGTAGGCGGACAGTATGCGCTTATCGCCATAGGCTATACGATGGTATACGGCATATTGAGACTTATAAACTTCGCCCACGGCGATATATTCATGGTAGCGGGACTTATTATGATTTACTCCAACGTTTCGATAACGCCGCTGTTTATGAATATGGGATTTTCCGCGGAGTCGGCTTTTATTTTCTCGATAATAGCGTCGGTAGTTATAGTTCTGGTGCTTACGGTGCTGCTGGGACTTACGATAGAGAAAGCGGCGTACAGGCCGCTCAGAAGTGCGCCGAGAATGTCAGTTATGATTTCGGCGATAGGCGTTTCGTACCTCATTCAGAACGCCGCCATCTATATTACGGGCGGTCTTGCAAAGCCCTATCCGACGAAAGGCGCGGCAATGCCGTGGCTGTCCGACCAGATAACGGTGGGTTCTACTTCCATAAAGAGAGTAACGGTTATAACCCCGATACTTACGATACTTCTCGTTCTGGCGCTCGTGCTTCTCATAAAGAAGACCAAGATAGGAATGGCGATGAGAGCCGTTTCAAAGGACTTCCGTACGAGCAGGCTTATGGGAATAGAGGTAAACAACGTAATTTCGGTAACCTTCTTTATCGGCTCGTTCCTTGCGGCGGTCGGCTCGCTGCTCTACTTTACCAATTACGCGTCGGTAACGCCCACGTCGGGCGCGATGCCGGGACTTAAGGCGTTCGTCGCCGCGGTGTTCGGAGGAATAGGCTCCGTTCCGGGCGCGGTAGTCGGCGCGTTCATCATAGGAATATGCGAAAACATACTCAAAGGACTTGACAATATACTTTCGACGGCGGGAGTGTTCAAAGACGGCTTTACGTTCGGCTTTGCGACGTTCTCCGACGCTTTCACGTTCATTCTTCTCATCGTAATACTCTGCGTAAAACCGACGGGGCTCTTCGGTGAAAAGAACACCGATAAAGTGTAAACGGGAGGAGGAGAATAATGAAAAAATCAAGAAAAGATATGGTTTTCAACCTCTCCCTCGTGGCGCTGATTTTTATTGCGGTAATAATCGTTGAAAACATTCCCGGCGTAAACCCCATGCTTTCGACCGTGCTCAAAAAGGGCTCGATTTACGCGCTCGTTGCGGTTTCGATGAACTTGCTCAACGGCTTTACGGGACTCTTTTCACTCGGACAGGCGGGATTTATGCTGCTCGGAGCGTATACCTACGCGGTTATAACCATTCCCGACTCGGCAAGGGAAAAGGTTTATATGTACGTTAAAGAGGGAAGCGCGGTTTCAAGGTCGTGGTTCGATAATATCGCAAACGGACTGCATCTGCCGGAGGGCGTTTCCAATATAGCGATAATGATTATAGGAATGCTCGCGGGCGGACTTATCGCCGCGTTCTTCTCGTGGCTCATAGGACTTCCCGTGCTGAAACTCAAGAGCGACTACCTCGCGATTGCTACTCTCGGTTTTGCAGAAATCATCCGCGCGATATTCCAGTGGGATAAACTCGGCCCCGTAACCAACGGCTCAAACGTGCTGCGCAACTTCCCGACCTTTAAGACGGCGGTATTTCCGCTCACCGTGTCGGCGATATGCATACTGTTTATCGTGCTGCTCATAAATTCCACTTACGGCAGGGCGTTCAAGGCGATAAGAGACGACGAAATCGCGGCGGAAGCGATGGGAATAAACCTTGCGCACCATAAGAGGCTCGCGTTCGTCATAAGCTCGTTTTTCGCGGGTATCGGCGGCGCGCTACTCGCCATGTTCCAGAATACGCTTCAGGCAACGCCTTTTAAGTCGGCGATGACGTATGAGATACTTCTTATCGTCGTAATCGGCGGCATCGGCTCGGTAAGCGGAAGCATCATCGCGTCGTTCCTCTATATTTCGGCGAGCGAATGGTGGCTCAGAGGCCTTGACAGCGGAAAATTCCTGTTCATAGAGTCTCCGGCGGTTCTGCGCGGCGGATTCAGAATGGTCGTCTTTTCGGTTATCATAATGATAATCGTGCTGTTCTTCAGAAAAGGCATTATGGGAGAGAGGGAACTTTCCGTTACGCGTTTTTTGAACTTTTTCAGAAAAAAAGACGGCAAAAATGAGGAAAACAGCTGATTTTTTCAGTTAATACAGGAGCAAAAAAATGAGTGAAAACGTACTTAGACTTGAAAATATAACGATGCAGTTCGGCGGCGTTGTTGCGATAAACGACCTCTCCCTTGAAGTAAACAAGGGCGAGATAGTGTCGCTCATAGGCCCCAACGGCGCGGGAAAAACGACGGTTTTCAACGTTATAACGGGCGTTTACGAGGCGACGAACGGCGCCGTGTACTATGAAGACAAGATGATTTTATCAAATCATCCGCAGGGCAAGATGAAAAAGATGTACGCCGGCACAAACGCCGATAAATTCCCCGACGTGATAGTCAAAACGCCCGACAGAATAACCTCTCTCGGAATTGCGAGAACGTTTCAGAATATAAGGCTTTTTAAGTCGATGACGGTTTTTGAAAACGTGCTTACCGCAAAGCATATGCTTAAAACAAGCAACGTCTTCAGCACCGCGCTTCGCCTGAACTACAAAGAAGAGGAAAACGCGAGAAACGAAACCATGCAGCTGCTCGAAAGACTCGGTCTCGACGACGTAAAGGAAGAGCTTGCGACGTCGCTTCCGTACGGAAAGCAAAGGTACCTCGAAATCGCAAGAGCCCTTGCGACGAAGCCGAAGCTTCTTTTGCTCGACGAGCCGGCGGCAGGTATGAACCCGCAGGAAACCATGGCGCTCACGTCGTTCATAAAGAGCATAAGAGACGAATTCGACCTCACCGTGTTCATTATCGAGCACCATATGAATCTCGTAATGGATATATCCGACAGGATATACGTCATAGATTTCGGCAAGCTCATTTCACACGGCGTGCCGGAAGAGGTGCAGAACGACGAAGCGGTAATTAAAGCTTATCTGGGGGTATCCGAAGAAGATGAGTAACAACATACTTGAAATAAACAATCTTTCGGTGAGCTACGGCGGAATAAAAGCCGTAAAAGGCGTAAACATAGAGGTTCCCGAAGGAAAGATAGTAACGCTTATAGGCGCGAACGGCGCGGGAAAGAGCACAATCTTACGCACAATATGCGGGCTTGAAAAGACCAAAACCGGCTCGATAAAGTTCTGCGGAGAGGAAATTCTGGGAAAACCGACCAACTATATCGTGTCAAAGGGCATAACCCTCGTTCCCGAGGGAAGATGCGTGTTCCCGAACCTCACGGTGCTTGAAAACCTGAAAGTCGGCGCATATCTGCGAAAAGACGACACAAAAGAGGATATGGACTACGTATTTTCGCTGTTTCCGAGATTAAAAGAGCGCGAATGGCAGCTTGCCGGCACGCTTTCGGGAGGAGAACAGCAGATGCTCGCCGTGGGCAGAGCTCTTATGGCAAAGCCGAAGCTTCTCATGATGGACGAGCCGTCTTTGGGACTTGCGCCGCTCATAGTAAAGGATATTTTTTCGATAATAAAGACGATAAACGCTAAAAATATCACGGTTCTGCTCATAGAACAGAACGCAAACATGGCGCTTCAGGTGGCGGAGACCGCATACGTGCTCGAAACGGGAAGCGTTACCATGACCGGCAACGGAAGAGAGCTTTTGGAAGACGAGAGAATAAAAGAAGCGTATCTCGGCAAAAAGAAGCATTAAATCAGTAAAAAAAGAGGCATTTTATTATGAAAAGAACCTTAATCAAGGAAATTTATTCGGATATGCAGGGCTTTTCGGGCAAAGAAATCACGCTCGGCGGCTGGGCAAGGAGCATAAGGGACAGCAAGGCGTTCGGCTTTATTGACCTGAACGACGGAAGCTGCTTCAAGGGCGTTCAGGTCGTTTTTGAACGCGAAAAAATTTCAAATTACGACGAAATCGCAAAGCAGAACGTGGGTGCCGCGCTCGTGGTAAAGGGAAAGGTCGCTCTCACCCCCGAAAACAAGCAGCCGTTTGAGATAAAGGCGGACGAGATATGCGTTGAAGGCGCGTCGACCGCCGACTATCCGCTCCAAAAGAAGAGACATACCCTCGAATACCTGCGCGAGCAGGCGTATCTGCGCCCGAGAACAAATCTTTTCTCGGCGGTGTTCAGAGTGAGAAGCGAGGCGGCGTACGCGATACACTCCTTCTTTAACGAGAGGGGCTTCGTTTACGTTCATACACCCATCGTTACCGGCTCCGACTGCGAAGGCGCGGGCGAGATGTTCAGGATAACGACGCTCGATATGGATAATCTTGCGAAAACCGACGACGGAAAAGTCGATTTTTCAAAGGACTTTTTCGGAAAGAGCACCAACCTCACCGTTTCGGGACAGCTCGAAGCCGAGACCTTTGCGCTTGCGTTCGGAAACGTGTATACCTTCGGCCCGACCTTCCGCGCCGAAAACTCAAATACCGCGCGCCACGCGGCCGAGTTCTGGATGATAGAGCCGGAAATCGCGTTCGCTGACTTAAACGACGACATGGAGCTTGCGTGGGATATGATAAAATATATCATAAAGCACGTTCTTGCAAACTGTAAGCAGGAGCTCGAATTTTTCAACAATTTCGTCGACAACACGCTGCTCGAAAGACTGAACACCCTTGCAAACAGCGAATACTGCAAGGTAACCTACAC
>JAGADB010000136.1 GCA_017613815.1 Clostridia bacterium
AGTCGACAAGGAAGCCGGCCTCAAGGCGAAGTCCTACGTCGAGGCAATAGCCTTCGATCCCGAACCCGGCTCGGTATTCACCGGAAAAGTAACGAGACTTATGTCGTTCGGTGCGTTCGTTGAAATCGCTCCCGGCAAAGAGGGTCTGGTTCACATCTCAAAACTTGACAAGAAGCGCGTTGAAAAGGTTGAAGACGTCGTTTCCGTCGGAGACACCGTAAAAGTAAAGGTGCTCGAAATCGACGATAAAGGAAGACTTAATCTTTCGAGAAAAGATGCGCTTGAAGAATAATTGAAAAATCCAAAGCTGTGAAGTTTAGGACTTTTTGAAAAGATTGTTTCACAATTTTCGGGGACGTCCTAAAAGGCGTCCCCGTTTTTTGCAAAGGAATTATTATGGAAGAAAAAATTGAAAGCATGCGCCTTCAGAAATACGTTTCCGACTGCGGACTTATGTCAAGGCGCGCGGCGGAAAAGGAAATTGAAGCGGGATATTTTACGGTAAACGGAGAAGTCGCTTCAACCGGCATGAAAATAAATCCCTGCGAAGACGTCGTCGCGTACAAGGGCAAAATTTTGGAAAAAAATGCGAAAAAGTTATACGTCATGCTTTACAAGCCGCGCGGATACGTTACGACCATGAGCGACGAGGAAGGCAGAAAGTGCATTCCCGACCTTCTTTCCGACATACCGCAGAGGGTTTACCCCTGCGGACGGCTGGATATGGATTCGGAGGGGCTTTTGATTTTGACAAACGACGGAGAAGTCGCAAACAAGCTCATGCATCCGAAAAATCACGTGGAAAAGGTATATCACGTCAAGGTTGACACGGAAATTTCCCCCGAAAAGCTCTCGCTTCTGAATTCGTCGATGATTATCGACGGCTACCGCATAAAACCCGTAAAAGTTACGATAATCGAGCGCAAGGAAGGCGCGACGATCTTGAAATTCGCGCTGTCCGAGGGCAGAAACCGTCAGATAAGAAAGATGTGCGAGCAAGCCGATCTTAAAATAATCCGCCTGAAGCGCGTTTCGGTCGGAAAGCTGAATATCGGCATGCTATCCTCCGGAAAATGGAAATATCTGAACTACAACGAGATAAATTATCTCAAAAACCTGTGATGAGGTGAAAATATGCTTGAAATGCGTCCCGTATACACTTCCTACGAGAGAGAGGAATACCTAAAGCCGTTCGGTCTTGTGCCCGAAGACGGAAAGACCGTCATCTGCGCAAGATACCCCGACAAATTCGTAGGCGCCGCGTACCTTTCGCAGGAAAACGAAAGCGCCGAAATACTGCTTCTGTCGCTTATCGACGGCTATGAGAACGACACCGACCTCTTTTTACTCGGAAAAGCGGCGTTAAACTTCCTCGACCTTCACGGCGCAAAGGCCGTCTTCTTCCCTGACGCGCCCGAATCCCTTGCGAAAAGGCTTGGCTTTACCAAAGGAGAAAACGGCGTTTATACGCTTTCTCTAAACAATTATTTCAATCACGAACATTAAATTTCTACGAAAGGATATTTATTATGGACGATACAATAAACGCCGTTGCCGAGATGACTGAAGAAGCGGTTACCGATACCACGAGTCTTCTGACCGGCCTATGGACCTCAATAAAGGAGCTGGCTTCGGCTTACGCATTCAAATTCGTTATTGCACTGCTCATCGTTATTATAGGAATCAAGCTTTCAAGGCTGCTTATAAAATTCTTGAACAACGAAAAGCTTTTCAAAAGTCTTGACAGCACGGTAAAGCGCTTTTTATGCAGCATCATAAAGTTCATACTGTACGCCGTGGTATTCGTTTCCGCGGCGGCGGAGCTCGGCATTCCCGCAACGTCGTTCATCACGATCTTAGCGTCGTGCGGACTTGCAATAGGCCTTGCGCTTCAGGGCTCGCTTTCCAATTTTGCGGGCGGACTTATGATTCTTATATTCAAGCCGTTCAAGATAGGCGACTACATTGAGGTCGAAAACCGCATAGGCGTCGTACACGACATAAACATTTTCTACACGACCATTTCCGACATATCGACTCCCAACGTTCTCATCACCATGCCAAACGGCTCCATCTCAAACACCGTCGTAAAGGACATCGCCTCAAACGGACAGATTAGGCTTGACATAAACGTCGGCGCTTCCTACAAGTCCGACGTCGACAAGGTTATGAAAGCCCTTCGCGACCTCGCTTACAGCAACGAAAAGGTATTAAGAGAGCCGGAGGTGCAGGTTATCATCACGAAATACACGACGAATTCCATTGATTATCAGGTGAGGTCGTGGGTGAAAATCGAGGACTATTACAGCGTTATGTTCTACATAAACGAAAACATCAAAAAAGCCTTCGACAGGAACGGTATAATCATTCCGTTTGCGCAGACCGACGTTCACATTATTCAAGACTGACGGGAATTATTTATCAACAACTTAAACGCCGTATTTTTGTGCAATTTTCACAAAATCGGCTTTGAAAAAATTAAAATTGTAATACTTATTGACAATAATTGTATTTTTTGATATAATACACAGAGGAGAAGTTTTCATTTTTCGGGAGGATCGTATGGCGCAGATTATTCTTGTTACTTCGTTCAAAGGCGGCGTCGGAAAGACTACCGTTTCCGCAAATCTTTCCTACTGTCTCGCCCAAAAAGCGAACAAGGTAATCGTCTGCGACTGCGACCTCGAATCGAGATGTCTCGATATGCTTTTCAAAATCAAAAAGCAGACGCTTTTCAACGTCTGCGACGTGATTGCCGAAAAATGCGCCGTGGAAAGCGCGCTTTGCGAAATCGAGAACTGTGAAAACTTAAAATTCATCCCCGCTCCCGCGTTTTACCCCGAGGCAATTCAGGATGAGAAGTCGGTCGATTTATTCACCGAGGAAGCGGTAGGAAGGTTTGTGGACAAGCTTTCGGAAATGGCCGATTACGTCATTTTCGACCTGCCGGCGCGTCCCGACGTGCTTTACAAGAAGTTGATACTCCGCGCAGACCTCATTCTCACGGTGTCTTTCCACACGGCAGTTTCGATAAGGGCCGCCGAAAAGACCGCTATTGCTATAAGCGAGATGTGCGAGAGCGAAAACAGGCGAGTTCCCGACGTAAGGCTTATAGTAAACGCCTTTCATTCGGGCGGCGCAAAAAAAGGCAGCAACGCAGGGCTTTACGAGATACTCGAAAAAACGAAAATCCCGCTCATAGGCGTTATTCCCTATGACGCGGAAATGGTAAAGCAGCAGGAAAAGGGAAATTTGGCCGACGAGTGCACTTCCCCGAAAAGCCACTTCTGGAACGCGATAAACAACGTCGCCGACAGAATAGAGGGCAGAAACGTAAGTCTCTTTAACAACGTAAACGTCGGTTACAGCAACAATAAACTGTTCTGAAAAGAACTTTCGGAAAGGAATACGCCACATGGAGATAGCGATCATTGCATCGGACAGAAAAAAAGAACTGATGATGGAATTTTGTCTGGCATACAAGGCAATTCTTTCAAAGCACAATCTGTACGCAACCGAATCGACGGGAAAATACATTTCCGACGCGACCGGTCTTCGTATAGAATGCCTCATGCCCGGAAGCTCCGGCGGCATTGAGCAGTTATCGTCGCGCATTTCCTACAACGAAATCGACCTCGTGCTTTATTTCAGAAACCCGATGAACGCTCCCTACTACAACGAGGCGCAGCACAACCTGCTAAGGCTTTGCGACATATACAACGTTCCCGTTGCGACGAATATCGCGACCGCCGAAGCGCTTATCCTTGCGCTCGACCAGGGGTCGCTCGACTGGCGCGAGCTCGTCAATCCGAAATTTCACAAATAATTGATGAAAATGAAATAAAAAAACCGCTTTTGCATTTGCAAAAGCGGTTTTTTTCGCCTTTAATTTACTGATTCTGCGGGATATACGCCGCGTTCATTATAGCGGCGAACGCCCAGTGGTCTTTCGGCAGGTCTTCGTAATACTGTTCGAGCTCGCACTCGCTGTTGGATATGCCCGCGACTCTGTTAAGTATCGTTACGACCTCCGATCTTGCTATCGGGTTATCCGGTCTGAAATCGCCTTCGGGGTAACCTAAAATATATCCCTTTGCGACGAAGGATTTTATTCTTCCTTCCGCCCAGTGTCCCGAAATATCCCAAAGGGAGACGTTTTCGTCATTGCTTTCGGGAAGTCCGAGCATTATGCCGACTATCTTTACGAATTCCGCTCTCGTTATGCCGTCGTTGCCCTTAAACGTGCCGTCGGGGTATCCGTTTATGATTCCCGCGCCCGCAAAAAGCGCAACCGTTTCCGCAAGCTCGCCCGAAAGGTCCGGGAAGGTTATTCTCTTTTCTACGCCCGTTATATCGAACAGTCTGTTGGTCATATCTATAACTTCGTATCTCGTCGCGTAGTCGTTGGGCCTTATATAAGGATAAGGCGACGAGGAAGAAATATATTTAATTGTCGAAGCGTCGGGTTTAAGCGTGATTTTCGCGGTTACCTCCGCTTCTTCCAGAAATCTGTAAGTAAATGCCGCAACGGTACTGTTGGTCATGCCGCTCTTTGCGGCGATCGCCCTTATTATCGTTCCGTTTTCGACAATCGGTATGGGCTGGCTGTAAATACGGCTTGACGTATTGGGGAAGCTTCCGTCGGTGGTATAATAAATTCTCGCGCCGAGGGTTGCGGTTGACAGCGTTACGAGCGTGCCTTTTGCGATTTCTCCCGACGGGATGTTCGCAACTACCGCGGACACCTGCTGCTGTACCACGGTGGAGCCGCCTCCGCCGCCGCCTGAGCTTCCTCCGCCGCCTCCGCCGCCGCTTACGTACGACGGGCCGCTCTTTTTGAACTTGGCTCTGTAATAGACGTCGGATCTTACCACGATGGTATACGGGTTTTCGTTGCTTACCATTTTATCGTTCACGTCGAACCAGCCCTCGAAGAGATAGCCGTTATTCGGAGAAGCGACGAGTTTTACCTCTGTGTCGTAAGCATAGTCGCCGGGGCCTTTGGATATCGTGCCGCCCGTGTTGGGGGTAAGTCTTACGTTATAGGTGTCGGTCTCGCCTATTAATACCGTCTTTTCAAGAGACGCGCCGTCTATGACGAGTTCCTCGCCCTTTTCGTTCGTTACCTTTACGTTTACCGTTATCTTTATATTCTGATATTCCGCGTCGTCCGCGGCCTTGAACACTATCTCCGCTATTCTGCCGTTTATGACGCCGCTGTTCTTTTCGTTGAGCCAGCGCACGTTGACGGGAGACGCCTGATATTCGATGATATTGTCAAAGCCCTTTACAAGCTCAAGGTCCTTTACGCTTTCAACCCATAAATCTTCGCTTTCGCTTACTATGTCAAGCGTTATATTGGCAAAGTCATATCCGTTCTTCGCCTCGACGTACACCGAAGTTCTTCCTCCCGGAACGACTCTTGCGTTGTTTGCCGTAAATTCGGGGGCTACCGCGATAATATCGACGTAAGACGTAAGTCCCATCTTGGTCGTTGCGGTTATGGTCGCCTCGCCCGGCGTATGAACCGTGATATTTCCCTTTTTATCAACGCTTGCGACCTTGGTTTTCGACGATTTATACGTAATCGTATCGGAGTGGTCGAGCGGATAGATATAGACGTCGGGATTAAGCACTACTCCCGCGGACGTCGTTATCTCGTTTTTTAAGTATCTGAAGCTCGTTATCGCCTTGAATACCGTTACGAGATACGAGGTGGAGATTTCTTCGCTTTCGTTTGACGCGTAAATGGTTGTTGTACCTTCCGAAATGCCTTCAACCTTGCCGTCCTCATAGACCTTTGCTATCGTCGGGTCGGCGCTTCTGTATTTTACCGCGTCGGACGGTCTTTCGGGGTCGGTAATCGCCCTTACCGTCTTGTTTTTGCCGAGAGGCACGTCAATATTCGGCTCCTCGAACATTATGGACCTTATCGGGTTGTACCTTCCCTGCGCAAGCGTCTTTTCAAAAGTCTTTGTCGCCTGCGACAGCGCCTGTCTCTCGCGCAGCAGTTCGTCGTCGGTGAAGGCTTCGCCGCCGTCGGCTCTTATGAGTATTTCTCTTGCGTGTTCAAACGCCTGTACGAAGGTATCTATATACTCCTGCGTCGTCCATCTCTTTGACGCGGGCACGCTGTTTCCGTTCGATGCGGCTACAATCTCGCCGCTTTGTATTTTATTGTAGCAGTCCTGCTCCGACGAATAGTAAACTCTGTAAAAGCTGAGAACGGAGCTCTTATACGCGGTATAGCCCTTTATGTAAATGTAGAATTTATCGTAAAAGCTCTTGTCTTTTTTGCTCGTTACGGTAATCTGGTATTTTACCGTCTCGTCTATCGCGGGCTTGTCGGGCGGATAGAATTTAACGCTCCTTCCCGCCTGCAGATTAACTTTTTCGCCCGCCTTGTCGTTTATCATCTTCGCGTACGTGAAATAATATTCGTCGGGCACGGCGTCTCCGTACTGGTCATAGGTTTTGGGCGCGATTTCATAGTATTCCGGCTCAAAAGCGCCGCCGTTTACGTCGTTCCTGAACATTCCGTCGAAATATTTCAAAAGCGAAGTGCTTTCGCCGTTCAAGAACACTTCGAGTTCCTCGGCTTCCGATTCGGCTCTTTCCACCGAGAAAACAACGTCTTTTCTGACGTCTCCGCTCTTTGCGACGAGCTTATACGTGCCTTCCGGAATATCCGCAAGCACGGTTACCGTCTCAAGTTCGCTGCTGACCAAATGAAATCCCGTTACCGGGTCTCCCGACTCGGTTTCTATGAGAAATTCTATGGGCTCTTCGGGTATGCTTTCAAATCCGAAGGAATCGTACGCCACAACGGTATATTTTATCGTTATGTCGTTTACGCCGTCGGACACAAACTCGTCTTTGTTTATGGCAAGCTTTATTCTCGCAACGTTCTGTATCTCGTCGCCTTTGAGAACGTTGCAGACCTTCTGCACGCCGCTCATTCCGTCTGCGGAAATGAACATCGTCGCGTCTTTATAGAATTTAGGGATGAAACTGATTGCAACCTTGCCCGCGGAATCGGCTTTGAACCTGCCGTAATACAGAGTTTCATAGTCTGCCGTAAGTCCGAACGACGGCGCGTCTGCGCCCGCAATTACAAACACGGAATATATTTTGTTTGCTTCACCGTAATATGTATACGAGTATTCACCTGTCACGTCGTCGGGATAGATATCGTCCAGCGCAAAAGCTGCAAGTGCCAGAAAGACGGAAATTATCACAAAAACGGCAAGAAATCTGCATTTTCCTTTCATTGTGTTCCCCCAAATCCATCATCATTCGTCTGTTTTTGATGATTATAAATCAAAGTAATTATACCATCTAAAACGCGCGTTGTCAACAGTATTAAACCCTGTAAATAATTCCTTGAAATTAAGTTTTTCCAAAACAAAAAGGCGCCGAAAGCGCCCTTTTTATTTTATTCTTTTATTTGAAAATCAGCATTGCCGCGGTGTACTTGTATTTCGAATTTCCGTCGTAATACATGCCGAGCCCACAAAAACTGTTGTCGGATAGAAGTATTCTCTTGTGCCGCTCCGAATTACGCCAGCCGTTCATGCATATAAACGCATTCTTTGCGCCGGCGCAAATGTTTTCGCCCCACGACGTCCACTTGTAACCCGGATTATAGTAAAGATACCTCTGTATTCCCGTGCTCGAATATTCGCCGGTATGCGTGAGATTTTCGGTTTCCGCCATATATTTCGCGTGTCCTGTGCACGACTGAGAGGCGTTTTCGTCGTGCAGCAAAACGTTTTTGCCTTTACGGTACCTGTATGAATTCAGCACGTCGG
>JAGADB010000137.1 GCA_017613815.1 Clostridia bacterium
CGCACGGTTTACGCTGTTATTTTCAAAAAAAGGGGTGTTTTCTCCGTTTTTCTTCTGTTTTTGAAAAGGGCATATTTGAACGGTTTATAAATTTTAATACAAAATACTTTTATTTATTATAAAAAAATGTTAGAATAGTTAAAATCAAACTTATCGGGAAAAGGAAAATGAAAGAATTACTTGATCTCTATTTATCTTTTTTCAAAATAGGAATACTCACCTTCGGCGGCGGATACGCAATGATTCCCATGCTTGAAAGAGAAATCGTTAAAAAAAGAAATTGGGCGACCTATGAAGAGCTTATGGATTATTTTGCGGTCAGCCAGTGCACGCCCGGAGTTATTGCCGTTAACACGGCGACGTTTATCGGCTACAAAAGAAAAGGCGTAATCGGCGGTCTTTTTTCGACTCTCGGCGTAATCACTCCGTCGATTATAATAATATGCCTTTTGGCAGGGATTTTAGACGTTTTTGCCGACAACGCCTACGTAAAGCACGCGTTTGCGGGCATAAGCATCGCGGTATGCGCTCTTATGGTGTCCGCTCTTATAAAGATGTTCAAATCCGGCGTAAAAGACGTATTCACGCTTATTATCGCGGTTTCCGCCATAGTTTTTTCGTTTTTCTTCAAGGTTTCAAACATAATAATAGTTATTTCCGCGGGCATTCTCGGCTGCATATACAAGGCGGTTTCCGAAAAGCGTAAGACATCTTCAAAAAGCGCAGGCAAGGAGGGTGAAAAATGAGCATTTACCTTCTCATCTTCCTTGAATTCTTCAAAACCGGTCTTTTCGCGGTGGGCGGCGGGCTTGCCACCTTCCCCTTTCTGTTTGCGATAGCGGAAAAATACGGCTGGTTCAGCGTAAAGCAGCTTGCCGACATGATAGCAGTATCGGAATCGACGCCGGGACCGATAGGAATAAACGTTGCGACCTACTGCGGATTTACCGTTTCGGGCGTTTTCGGCGCGATTTTCGCCACTTTATCGCTCGTTTTGCCGAGTTTTATCGTAATCACGATAATTGCGGGATTACTTAAAAATTTCAGCAAAAGCAAGACGGTGAACAACTTCTTTTACGGTCTGCGTCCCGCGGTGCTCGGACTTATCGTCGTTGCTCTTTCGGGCCTTTTCAATATCGCCTTGTAAATTCCGACGCCGTAGGTCTTTTCAATATAATAAACCCGATAAAAATCGCGGTATTCGCCCTTATTCTGTTTCTGGTGCTCAAATTCAAGAAGCATCCCGTTTTATACATAATTCTCGGCGCGCTTTTTGGTATATTATTCGCGTTTTAATTGAAATCACAAAGAAAATGCTGAAAAACTTTCGTTTTTCAGCATTTTTTTATTTTTATTGAATTACATTCCCGTAACAGCCGCTTCGCATGCGGGATGAATGTTATAAAGCGTATCAAACGCCATAATTTTAACGGTTGACGCGCCGTCAAACGCCGAAAGCGGGAAAGTTGAGCTTGCTCCGACCGCAAACGACCTTATGCAGTTAATCATTCTGCCGTCGTCAGCGTAGCCTGCCGCGATGAGATATGAAGGCGACGGGTTTGTGATGTTGAGGATGATTTGCTCGCCTGAAACGTATGCGCTTATTACCATCGGCTTTCTTATTTTCAGCGTGGGAATGCCGTTTTTCACGGTCCAGGTATTATCAAAATCAAAATTCATACTGTTTTCAAGGAAGTCAAGGCTTAACAGCGTGCTTCTCTCAACCGGCGTTCCCTCTACTGCCTGCAAAGAAACGGCGGAACTCGGTGAAAGCGTTATGTCGTCAGCGTAATATAAATTTCCGCTTATTCCTTCCGACGAGCTTCTGCCGACGAGCGCGCTTATATAATATCTCTTTGATTTGGGAGTTCCCGTATAGAATATGTCGCAGAGCGTAAAGCAGTTATCGAAGGCAAATCTGGTTTCCGTTTCGGAAACGCCCGAATCGGCGCCTATTATTCCGCCGACAATGCCGCCCGCGCAGAATTCGCACAGCAAATCGAGCTCAATCGAGCCCTGCGTAAAGCAGTTCTGTACGGGATAGGTCAGTTTCTTCTGGTCGATAAGTCCGATAATTCCGCCGACGTACTGGTTTGAACGCGCCGAGCTGAAAATATCGACGTCTGAAGTATTATTCAGCACGCTTACCCTTATTTCGTCCGCCGTCTTATTGTCGATGTTGCCGACGATGCCGCCGACTATTGATCTTAACTTTGACGAAATATACATTTTCGCGTTTACCGAGCAATTTTCGATATAATAATCCTTTTCAGCGCTGTCGGTGTTGAAATATGCGCAAATACCGCCGGCATAAATCGTATAATCCGACTGTGCGGTAATATCAAGGTTTATAACGAACAGATTTTTAAACGTCGCGTTCACGCAATACGGGAACAGTCCTACGCAAAGCGACTGTGTGGCGTTGCTTCCCGAAACGTTTAAGGTAACGTTCTTTATGGCGTATCCGTCGCCGTCAAAGTCGCCCATAAACGGCGTATCCTCGGAATTTCCTACCGGAACCATATTCACGTCGGAAAAATCAATATCCGTCGTGAGTTTATAGCTCTTTCCTGCATACAGCATATTTCCGTTATTTACGAGATTGGCAAGTTTATTAAAATCCTCCGTACTTGAAATAAGGTACGGGTCTTCCGGCGTTCCCGAGCCGTCGAAAGAAGCCGAAAGTTCCATAACTTCCATATCCGGTTCCGGCGCTTCGATACAGTATTCTCTTGCACTCTCTACGCTTTCAACGATAGGAGACGCGCCCACCGCTAATACAAGAATAACAAGGGCTGCCGCTGCAAACACTATTTTCTTTATCATAATAAATCCTCCTGAAGATGAGATTTAATACACTTATTTTATTTCTATCATACTTTCGTCCCATTTTTCCGGCGCCTTATAGCCCATAAGGTTTACAAGCGTCGCCGCAATATTGGAAAGTCCGTATTTTCCGTCTGTTTTTACGGTATAGTTTTCCGCACCGAAATTATCGTAGATGATGCACGGCACGGGATTTAAGGTATGGCTTGTCTTTGCCTTGAATTTTCCGTTTTTATCGGTTTTGGGCGCTCCCGTCTTCTTATCGGTTTCGTACATTTCGTCGGAATTTCCGTGGTCAGCCGTAATAATTGCGACGCCGTGAAGCTTATCGACCGTTTCGATTATCCTTGCGATGCAGAGGTCCAAAGACTCTATTCCGACAACCGTTGCATAATAGCTGCCCGTATGTCCGACCATGTCGCCGTTCGGGAAGTTTACGCGCATAAATCTGTATTTTCCCTCTTTTGCAACTTCTATACGTCTGTCGGTTATCTCGGCGCACTTCATCCACGGTCTCTGCTCAAAAGGAATTACGTCGGACTTTATTTCCTCGTATTTTTCCGTGTTTTCGTCAAACTTTCCGCTTCTGTTGCCGTTCCAGAAATACGTTACGTGCCCGAATTTCTGGGTTTCCGAAAGCGCATACTGGTAAACGCCCGTCTTTGCAAGATATTCTCCCATGGTGTCGGTTATTTCGGGCGGGCTTACGAGGTATCTCGACGGAATATGCAGGTCTCCGTCGTATTCGAGCATGCCCGCGTAAGTTACCTTCGGGAAGCGGACTCTGTCGAATTTATCGAAGTTCTCCGTCTCAAACGCCTTTGAGATTTCTATCGCTCTGTCGCCTCTGAAATTATAGAAAACGACGCTGTCGCCGTCGCAGATTTCGCCTACCGGTTTGCCGTCCTTTGCGATTACGAACGCCGGGAGGTCCTGGTCTATGCAGCCCGTCTCTTTTCTGTACGTTTCTATTGCGTCTTTCGCACTTTCAAACTTTCTTCCCTCTCCCAGAACGTGGGTATGCCAGCCGCGCTCAACCATGCTCCAGTCCGCTTCGTATCTGTCCATGGTGATATTCATTCTTCCGCCGCCCGACGCTATTCTTACGTCAAAACCGTCTTTTCCGATTTCCGAGAGATATTCTTCAAACGGATTTACGTAGTCGAGCGCCGACGTTTCTCCAACGTCGCGGCCGTCGAGAAGGATATGTATTCTTACCCTCTTTACTCCCTCTTTTTTCGCCTGCTCTATCATATATTTGAGGTGGTCTATATGAGAATGAACGTTTCCGTCGGAAAACAGGCCTATAAAATGAAGCGTTTTGCCCGTGTCCTTTACGGATACGATTTCTTTCCATGCCTTTGATTCAAACATCTTTCCGCTTTCAAGCGAATTGGACACGAGTTTTGCGCCCTGAGCGAAAACCTGTCCCGCTCCGAGAGCGTTATGTCCTACTTCCGAGTTTCCCATATCGTCGTCGGACGGAAGTCCGACAGCCACTCCGTGCGCCTTGAGTTTCAGCGTGGGATACTTTTCCATCAGCATATCGAGCGTCGGGGTGTTTGCGTTTTTAACCGCGTTTCCGGGGCCGTCCGGCGCAATTCCCACGCCGTCCATTACGATGATGAAGACAGGACGTTTTTTCATTTCCTCATCATCTTTTTTAAAATTAAGTGTTTCAAGCGGGTTCATATTCATTCTCCTATATGTTAAATTTATTTTTTTACCTCTGTAAGTACGGATTTATAAGCGTTTGAAGACATTATCTTCATAATTCCGTCGGCTACGCAGTCGAGCGGGTGCTTTGCGATGTTCACGGTAAGCCCCGTCTTGCTCTGCAGCATCATTGCCATGCCCGGCAAAAGCGAGCCGCCTCCGGCGAGCATTATTCCGTTTTCGTATATGTCCGCGCATAGTTCGGGCGGCGTTATTTCAAGCGTCGATTTTATGACGTCGGTTATGCTTCCTATCGGTCCGGACATCGCCTCGTTGATTTCCGCGGAATATATATTGAACACGGACGGCAGTCCCGTCGCGAGATTTCTTCCGCGCACTTCAAGCATTCCGAGGTTTGTCGATTCGTGCACCGAACCGATTTCTTTTTTTATGTCCTCGGCGGTATTTTCGCCTATCGCGACGTTGAATTTCTTTCTTATGTATTCGGCTATCGCGGCGTCGCAAGCGTCTCCCGCGACGCGGAGCGATTTTGAAACGGCAATTCCGCCCGACGCGAACACCGCGACCTCAGTCGTGCCGCCGCCTATATCGACTATCATACTGCCTTTTGACTGCTTTATCGGCAGTCCCGCGCCTATTGCCGCCGCAACGGGTTCTTCGACCAGCGCAACGCCCGAAGCGCCCGCTTCGACAGCCGCGTTTTCAACGGCTCTTTTTTCTATTTCGTTTATACCGTAAGGTATGCAGACAATAACTTTCGGGCGGGCTATTATATACGAGCGCATAACTTTTTTGATAAAGGTCTTCATCATAGCAAGCGTAAGGCTGAAATCGGCGATTACACCGTCTCTCAGCGGGCGCGTAGCCGTTATTCCGCGAGGCGTTTTTCCTATCATTTTCTTTGCCTCGGCGCCTATTGCGACAATTCTGTCGTCCCTCGTGTCATACGCAACGACAGACGGCTCGTTTATGACTATTCCCTTTTCTTTGGTACAAACAAGCGTATTTGCCGTTCCCAAGTCTATTCCTATACTTATTCCCTGTAAAACAGGCATAGAGCACATCCTCTCTAAGTAGTAAGTTCAATTCAGATTTTCGCGGAAGGAATGAATTCCGTATTATATCCCGCGTTTTTCAATTCTTCTTCGGCGCTTATTCTCTCTAAAATATCTTTTCCGAAAGCGCAGTCGTACAAATAGAACGTACCGCTTTGCGCGTCGACGAAATCGGCTTTGTCCCCGTATTTTCCGCCGGCTCTCGACAAAGACGCGTTTTCTTCGAGTATCTTATGCGTAACGTTGCTCTTTGAGAAAGAATTATCGCTTGCAGAAAGATTTTTCGTTCCCGAATGGAGCGCGTACATGAGGAAATAGAGTTCCTCCGCGTGTTTTCCCGTTCTGCGGAGCTTTGCGAAATCCTTTAAGGTAAGAGACGATATGACCGCCGCTTCCTTAACGTCTTCCGAAAAGACTCTGTTTATGAGCGAGTTTACGTTATCGGAGCCGAAGAAGTTCCAGCCGCAAGTTCCGTTTACTCCCGGAGCCGCGCCGACTGAGACGATTACGCGCGTAAATTTTTCGCTTTCGTTATACTCGTCAGATGCGCAAACCACCTTACATATCGGGTTTCCGTTATCAAAAAGCTTGTCCTTTTCGTGATTTATTGAAATCAAATGTTTGATATATGCCGCCTGTCCGTTTGTAAAGGTATAAATACAGAATTTTTCCTTTGATTTTTCGGCAAATTCAAGCGCTTTTGCAAGGCACGCCTCCGCTTCCTGCGGGTTTGCGCCGTCGCTGTTTTTTCGCATGCTTCCGTTTACGGTTATCATCTGTATTTCGGTATTTTCGCCGAACAATGAAACAGTTTTTCCGTCATTATCCAAAGAATATTTCGCCGCTCCGGACGATATGAGCTTTTCGGATAGTTCGCTGTCGGTCTTTTCCCCCGCGACGAGCACCGAAGAAGATGATGAAAGTACGGGGAGCGCGTAAACGCCCTTATATTCCGCTTCGTTGAAGATTACTGTATCAAACTGCTTTCCCGAATCCGAAACCGCAGGCAGGAATGCGTCGGAAACAATAATACACGGGAAGAACGTCATAAGCGTTTCAAGATGCTTTGATGCGAACGCGTTTACAGGCATTCCCGCGTCGGAATAAATTTCCGACAGGTCTTCCGTTTCGGCAAAGAACTTTATTTTCTGCATGTGAGCGTGATAGGAATTCATCCTTGACGCGTCTTTTGCTTTTGCAAATTCTTCGAGATATTTACCTTTCAGGCTGTCGAAGCGCACGGAGTTTGCTTCGTAGTCGATTTTAGAAGAAAGAATTTCATACGCGGGCAAAATCAGCGATTTTGCGAAAATTCTGTCTATGTTTCCGGTTATTCCCGACTTTTCGATATATTCCGTGAAGGAATCCATCTTTCCCGACGCCTTTTCCTTTGCGCCGAGCCAGCCGTTCCAGGAATCGTATGCGGATTTATCCGTCTTCATTGCCTTAAGCTTCTTGGTCAATCCGTCGCTGCTTAAAATTCCCGTCTCGAACACGAAGTCTTCAAAATCCACGTTGAGCGTTTCGGAAAGCACCTTTATCAGGCAGTCGTTTTCCGAGAACACCTCGGTAAGAGACGCTCTGGCGTAGGTGAGGTTCTTTGAAACCGACGGATTTTTTGCGACTTTCTCGATAAAATCGAATATTTTACGCGTCTTTTTATTGATAAACC
>JAGADB010000011.1 GCA_017613815.1 Clostridia bacterium
CGGAAGCGCGTTCAAGCGCCCCGAAGGATATTTTGCGGGCAAACTCATAGAGGACTGCGGACTTAAAGGCGTCTCCGTCGGCGGAGCACAAGTTTCGGAAAAGCACGCGGGATTTATAATCAACAAGGGCGGCGCCACCACAAAAGACGTAAAGGAACTCATAGAACTCATACAAAAAGAGGTAAAGGAAAAATTCGGGGTAGAACTGATTCCCGAAATAAGAATTTTGTAAGACGGAAAAGAATATGGAAGAAAAGAAAAAGACCTTCAACGTTCGGGTAAAAGAGCAGTTAAAGAGCGCAAAAATCGACAAAAGCTGCTGCAAAAAGGCGTTTGAATACGGAAAAACGGTTTTCGGGAAAGACGATTTTATTTTTCTTGACAAGGACAACATAAAGTGCCCGAGTTGCGTGCAGACGTTCCTTCGCGGCGTTTTTCTGTCAAACGGCAACGTAAATTCCCCCGATAAAGGACATCATCTCGAAATAGACTTAAAAACGAGAGTCGAGGCGGACGAGCTTTCGGCTTTTCTTGCCGAAAACGGCTTTGACGTAAAGACCTCGAAAAGACGGAACAAAAGTATCGTCTATTTCAAGGACGGGGACACGATTTTCGGCTTTCTTAGCTTCATCGGCGCGCAGAAAAGCGCGTTCGAGTTTTTAGAGACGATAATCGAAATGCAGGTGCGCAACGACTGCAACAGAAAGAGCAATTTCGACACCGCGAACATAAAAAAGTCCACGAACGCGGGCGTAAAGCACGTAAAGGCGATAAAATACCTTTTAGAACACAAGATTATCGACAATATGTCGGACAAGCTGAGATACACGGCGGTGTTAAAGCTCGAAAACCCGTCGCTTACGCTGTCCGAGCTTGCCGAAATACATGACCCGCCGATTACGAAATCATGCGTAAACCACAGACTTGAAAAAATAGTGGAAAAATACGAAAATTCAGTCGCAAAAAAGGGAAAATAAGAGTTATTTACAAATAAAAGAACGGAGGTGAAACGGATGGCAGACCAAAACAAAAAAAGAGATTTTGTCCACCTGCATTTGCACAGCGAGTATAGTTTACTTGACGGCGCGTGCAGAATTTCGGACATTCCGCAGGCGGTAAAGAATGCAAATCAGTCGGCGGTCGCGGTAACCGACCACGGCGTAATGTACGGCGCGGTCTCGTTTTATAAGCAGTGCAAGGAAGCCGGCATAAAGCCGATAATCGGCTGCGAAATCTACGTCGCCCCCGCTTCACGCTTCAGTAAAAATAAAGAGAGCGACGCCGACTATTCGCACCTCGTGCTTCTCTGCAAAAACGAGACGGGATATAAAAATCTCGTAAAAATCGTGTCGAGGGCGTATACCGAGGGCTTCTACTCAAAGCCGAGGGCGGATTTAGACCTTATCCGCGAGCATTCCGACGGACTTATTGCGCTTTCGGCGTGCCTTTCGGGGTATATTCCCAAGCAGATTTTAAGAAATAATCCGAAGGAAGCGGAAAATTACGCAAAAACCCTCGAAGAAATTTTCGGAAAAGGCAATTTCTATTTGGAGCTCCAGAATCACGGGCTCGACGAGCAGAAAACCGTAAACGAGGAAATAATTAACATATCGAAAAAACTCGGCATTCCGCCCGTTGCGACAAACGACGTGCACTACCTCAAAAAAGAGGACGCCGAGCTGCAGACGATACTTATGTGCATACAGATGAACAAAACGCTTTCCGAAAAAAGCGACGTCGCGTTCGCAACCGACGAGTTCTATCTCAAAAGCACCGACGAAATGTACGAACTGTTCTCAGATATTCCCGAAGCGCTTGAAAACACCGTCAAAATTGCGGAAATGTGTAATTTTGAATTCAGTTTTGACAAAATTATGATTCCCGCCTTTCACGCGCCGAACGGTCTTACGCCTAAGGAATACTTGAAAAAACTCTGCGACGAGGGCAAAGAGAGGCGCTTTGCGCAGATAGCCGAAAGCGGAAGCTTCCTTGATAAAAGGGTGTATGAGGACCGGCTTGCATACGAGCTTGAAATAATCGACCGTATGGGATACGACGAGTATTTTCTCATAGTAAACGACTTCATCTCATACGCAAAATCGAAAAAAATCCCCGTAGGACCGGGCAGGGGCTCGGGCGCGGGCAGTCTTTCCGCATATTTTCTCGGAATAACCGACGTTGACCCGATAAAATACGACCTTCTTTTTGAGAGATTTCTAAATCCCGAAAGGGTGAGCATGCCCGACTTCGACGTCGATTTCTGCTACGAGAGGCGCTCGGAAGTCAAGGAATACCTCGCCGAAAAATACGGCAGGGACTGCGTTTCGGAAATAGTAACCTTCGGAACCATGGCGGCAAGGGCGGCGGTCCGCGACGTAGGCAGGGTTATGAATATAAACTACGCCGACGTCGACAGCGTTGCGAAAAATATCCCGATGAAGCTCGGAATTACGATAGACAAGGCGCTTGAAGAAAACAAGGAGCTTGCCGAAATATACAAAAGCGCGCCTACGCTGAAAGCCATGATAGATTACGCCAAAAAGCTTGAGGGCATGCCGAGGCACGCCTCTGTGCACGCGGCGGGCGTCGTTATCATGGACAAGCCGATAGACGAATACGTGCCGCTCGCGGTAAACAGGGACACCGTCGTTACGCAGTACACCATGAACGACGTCGCCGACATAGGTCTTTTGAAAATAGACCTGCTCGGAATAAGGTACCTTACCGTAATATCCGATACCCAGAGGGAAATTCGGAAAAAAGAGCCGGATTTCGATATAGAAAAGGTAAATTTAAACGACGAAAAGACCTATAAGCTTTTGTCTTCGGGAAAGACCGACGGCGTGTTCCAGCTCGAATCGGCGGGCATGAAAAAGCTTCTTATAAATATGAAGCCGGAAAACGTAGAAGACGTAACGGCGGCAATCTCGCTTTTCCGTCCCGGACCGATGGACAGCATCCCGAAATACCTCGAAAACAGAAAAAATCCCGAAAAAATAAAGTACGACGTTCCCGAACTCGAAAAAATACTGTCGGTAACCAACGGCTGCATCGTGTATCAGGAGCAGGTTATGCAGATTTTCAGGCGGCTTGCGGGCTACTCCTACGGCAGAGCCGACATAGTAAGGCGCGCCATGAGCAAGAAAAAGACAAAGGTCATGCAAGAGGAGCGGAAGTACTTTATCGACGGCAAAAAGGACGAAAACGGAAACGTCGAATGTATAGGCGCCGTAAATAACGGCGTGAAAAGGGAAATCGCCGAAAAGCTCTACGACGAGATGAGCGACTTTGCAAAATACGCGTTCAATAAGTCCCACGCGGCGTGCTACGCCTTCGTCGCTTTCAGGACTGCCTACCTCAAGGCGCACTACCCGAAAGAATATATGTGTGCGCTCATAACCAGCGTTCACGAAAACGCGTCAAAGGTCGCGCAGTATATAAACGACTGCAAGAGTATGGGAATAAAGGTGCTTCCGCCCGACGTAAACAAGAGCGGAATGAATTTTACGTGCGAAGAAAACGAAAATGCGATACGCTTCGGACTTCTCGGCATAAAGGGCGTCGGAAGAAACTTCGTTTCCTCGCTCACAAAGGAGCGCGAAAACGGAAAATTCACGTCTCTTGAAGACATGCTCACAAGACTTCCGCAGGGCGAAATAAACAAGCACCTGCTCGAAAGCCTGATCTTAAGCGGCGCGCTCGACTGCTTCGGACAGACGAGAAGGTCGCTGCTCGCGGTGCACGAGAGGGCGCTTGAAATCGTCGCAAAGCGCAACCGCGCAAATGTTTCGGGACAGTACAATATGTTTTCGTCTCCCGTTTCGGGCGGCGAAAAGGCGTTTTCCTCGATGAATATAGAATATCCCGACCTCCCCGAATTCGGCATATCCGAAAAGCTCGGTCTTGAAAAGGAAGTGGCCGGAATATACCTTTCGGGACACCCGCTTGAAGAATATTCCGCACTCGGAACAAAAATCGGCGCGGTAACCAGCGCCGACATATACGAGTCGGCAAACAACGCCTATGCGCCGGGGCTGCTTAAAGAAAAGCAGAAAATCAATATGCTCGGCGTGGTAAAGAGCAAAAAGGTAACGACCTCGAAGGCGGGAAAGAACATGGCGTTCGTCGTGCTTGAAGACGAGTACGGCGAAACGGAAGCGATAGTCTTCCCGAAGGTGTACGATCAGGTGAGCGCATATCTCAACAAATCGAGCGTCGTGTGCGCGACGGGCGAGCTTTCGTTCAAGGACACGTCGGACGAGGACGAAAACGGCGAGATAATCCGCGAGGGCAAAATTCTCGTTTCCGAAATAACGCCCGTCGAATATCTTAAAGCCGAAAACGGAAAAAACGGCGGAAATACCGAAAAACCCGAAACGGTAACCCTTTCTTTTTCCAAAAAGAGCGCAAAAAGCGGATATGACGAAGCTCCGCCCGAAGAATTCGACAAGACCTTATGCCTTTATATGCGCGTTCCCGACGAAAACAGCCCGGAATTCGAGAGGGTAAAGGCGCTGCTTTCGATTTTCGACTTCGGAAAAACCCCGGCGTTCGTCAATTTCGCGTCGACCGGCAAAACCTTGAAGTTTTCAAAGGGCGTCTCCTATTCCGACGAACTCCATATCTCGCTTGCAAAAATTCTCGGAGACGAAAACGTGAAAACCGCGTATAAAAAAATAAATAATGCATAAAAGTCTGTTTTATACAATAAAAATGCATAAAATAGCAAATTAATCCGTATAAAACAAAAAATATTCTTAAAAAATGCAAAAAAACTATTGACAAAACGAAAAAACGGTGGTAGAATATACCACGTTAAAGCAAAAATAATTTGGAGGTAACAAAAAATGAAAAAGTTTTTAGCAGTATTGCTTGCGGTACTTATGGTATTCGCAGTATGTTCATGTGAAAAGAAAGTTGAAGAACAGCAGTCCGAAAACGAAGAAACCGAAGCGGTTGCAGACAATCCGGAAGAAACAGCGGAAGAAGCGGACGCCGGTGAAGATGCAGGCGAAGACGCAGGCGAGGACGCAGGTGAAGACGCGGGCGAAACCGAAAGCACGACCATCACGATGGCTACCAACGCTTACTTCAAGCCCTACGAATATTACGAAGGCGACAAGATAGTGGGCATCGACGCTGAAATCGCTGAAGAAATCGCAAAGAAACTCGGCAAAGAGCTCGTTATCGAAGATATGGAATTCAGCACTATAATCACTGCGGTTCAGGAAGGTTCCGTTGATTTCGGTATGGCCGGCATGACGGTAACCGAAGAGAGAAAAGAAAGCGTTGACTTCTCGTCAAGCTACGCAAACGGCGTTCAGTCGATAATCGTAAAGGAAGATTCCCCCATTACGAGCGTTGACGACCTCTATGCGGACGGCGCTTCCTTCAAGGTAGGCGTACAGCTCGGCACGACGGGCGACATCTACTCGACGGACGATTTCGGCGAAGACAACGTTATTCAGTATTCAAAGGGCAACGAGGCGGTTCTCGCGCTCGTAGGCGGCTCGGTTGACTGCGTAATCATCGACGACGAACCCGCAAAGGCGCTCGTAGCCGAAAACGAAGGCCTCAAGATTCTTGACACCTCGTATGCGGACGAAGACTATGCAATCTGCGTTGCAAAGGGCAACGGCGAACTCCTTGCAGACATCAACGCCGCAATAGACGAACTCACTCTTGACGGCACGATAGACGCAATAGTTGCAAAATATATCAAATAATAAACTTTAATAAAGTACATATTACAAAACGGGAATGGTACGAATCATTCCCGTTTGCAGTATTTACGGGAAATTTTTACGGAGAAGCGGAAAATGAAGAAAAATAAGACTGTAAACGGCATATTGAAATTTCTTGCCGCTGTGGGTATAATTGCAGCGGTGATTTTTGCCGTCGTTTTGTTCCAGCTGAAAGGCAGTAAATTCAGCGGAGACATGACTGTCGAAAAAGCGTCTCAGATAGTGAACGAAACGCTTTCCGATTTGCCGGAAACAGTGTCCGCGGTTGCAAAATTAGTAGAAGAAAACACCGTCGTTACCGTAAATGGCATTACCTACGGCCACGAGAAAAACGTTATCCTCGACTGCTCTTACGAGACGATAAATATCGGAAAAACCGTTGAAGAAAACGCGCAGAAGTACATAAACAGCGTTTACGCGTTCTACCGCGAAAACAGCGACAGCGGCAAAAAGACCAACGCGACAAAAATAAAGCTGTTCGTCGCGGGCGAGGTTGAGGAAGACGTCAAAAAGTCTTCATCCGTTTCAGGAAACGTGAAACTCGAAATTTTCGAGGTCGAAGAGGGAAATTATCAGCTTTATC
Source organism: Clostridia bacterium (assembly GCA_017613815.1). Taxonomy (GTDB): domain Bacteria; phylum Bacillota; class Clostridia; order Oscillospirales; family CAG-382; genus UMGS882. The sequence continues at coordinate 6,328 of JAGADB010000011.1, forward strand.
TCGGCGACGAGGTCGTAAACACCGTATTCGGCGGAATACTTGACGCGCAAAAGACGATTTCCGCAATAGATACTGCAAAGTTTAACGGGGAAGAAGTCAATATCCAGAAGCTCAATACCATAAAAACGGGTATAAAAGACTGCTTTACGCTCAAAAATTACAGCAAGGAGCGCCCCGATACGAGCATTCCGATACTTAAACTCTGGAATACCCTCAAATACGATTTCACGCGCAACTTCATAACCGAAAAGCGCTATATGTATCTCGTTACGGGACTTCTCACCACGCTTGAAATCACCGCGTGCGCGGTGCTTCTCGGTATCATAATCGGCTTTATCGTGGCTATAATCAGGTGCACCTTCCAGAAGACGGGAAAACTCAAAATTCTCGACAAAATCTGCCAGGTCTACCTGTCCGTAATGCGTGGCACGCCGGTCATGGTACAGCTTCTTATTATGTATTTCGTAATACTGCTGCCGATAGGAGTCGAGAAATTTCCCGCGGCGGTACTCTGCTTCGGCCTCAATTCCGGAGCATACGTCGCCGAAATCGTGCGCGGCGGAATTATGTCGATAGACGACGGGCAGACGGAAGCCGGACGCAGTCTCGGTTTTAACTATATGCAGACTATGTGGTATATCGTTATCCCGCAGGCGTTCAAGGCGGTGCTGCCGTCCCTCGCAAACGAGTTCATCGCGCTTCTCAAAGAGTCGTCGGTCGCTTTCTATATAGGCGTTGCCGACCTTACGCTCGGAGGTATAAAAATTCGTTCCATTACTTACAGCAACTTTATGCCCCTTATTGCCATAGCAATAATCTATCTCGTGATAGTGCTCGGACTCTCAAAATGCGTATCAATTCTCGAAAGGAGGCTCCGCAAAGGTGATAACCGTTAAAAATCTTTACAAGGACTTCGGAAAAAACGGCGAAATAAAGGTCCTCAAAGACGTAAATGAAAAAATCGAAAAGGGCGAAAAAGTGGTTATTATCGGACCGTCGGGAAGCGGTAAATCCACTTTCCTGCGGTGCTTAAATTTGCTCGAAAAGCCTACTTCCGGCGAGATTTGGTTCGAAGACGAGCTCATTACCGCAAAAAAATGCGACGTGAACAAGCTCCGTATGAAGATGGGAATGGTGTTCCAACACTTCAACCTCTTCCCGCACTTAACGATTATGGAAAATATTTCGCTCGCCCCGATTAAACTCCTCAAAAAAACTAAAGAGGAGGCCGAAAAGGATTCCATGGCGCTCCTTGAGCGCGTCGGACTTCCCGACAAAGCGCATGCTTTCCCCGGACAGCTCTCCGGCGGTCAGAAACAGCGTATCGCAATAGCGCGCGCCCTCGCAATGAATCCCGACGTTATGCTCTTCGACGAGCCGACAAGCGCGCTCGACCCCGAAATGGTCGGCGAGGTCCTCGAAATTATGCGCGAACTCGCAGAGGACGGAATGACCATGGTCGTAGTTACCCACGAAATGGGATTTGCAAAAGAGGTCGCAAACCGCGTCCTCTTTATGGACGAAGGTAAAATTATCGAACAGGGTACCCCCGACGAAATCTTCTCCTCGCCTAAAAGCCCCCGCCTTCAGGACTTCCTGTCAAAAGTTCTGTAAATTTTATTTAATTAAAAGGATATGCGCTCGCGCATATCCTTTTTGTGTTTGTGTTTTTTCGTGTTACTTTCTCTCATTTACTTTCTCTCACGAGAGAGAAAGTAAAACAAAGAGAGCGGAAACCTTTATTATTGTGTTGGTGATTTTTGTGCGAACAAACAGCACATATGAGTTTTTCATCACAAAAAGGGAAACGAAATTCGTTCTTTTCCCTCGCAGGAAAAGAACCAAAAGTGCTTTCACTTTCTCTCGTGAGAGAAAGTAAAGTCAAAGAGAGCGTGCCGTCGAAAAAATAGAATAGCCGATATTTTATCAACAAAGAGCACATCTGATACCAAGTAGATTTTTTTCGACGGGTGCGGACTTTCGCCGTACATCATAATTGAAAATTTCATCAAAATTTCATTTTTGAAGCCGACGAAAAACATCCCGGCGCGGAAAATTTGATGATTTTTGCGGTTTTCGCTAAAAAAGCGTCGGGTTTTTCGGCGTTTTCTTTACCGAGGTTTCTTTCTAAGAAAACTCGCGCTCTTTTGGTACTTTTCTCGCGTGAGAAAAAGTACGGAAAACCGTTTTCCC
>JAGADB010000138.1 GCA_017613815.1 Clostridia bacterium
GATTTTATTATATTATTTCCAAAAAATTTACCTTTGAAACGAAAAACGCGGCGCAAAGCGGCGCCGCTGTTTACAAAAAACTGTTTTTATCAGAGAAGCTTCAATTCCTTTGCGAAAACCGCGGCGTAAACGGAGCACGCCGAAACGGTAGGCAGAGAATACTTTATTTTTTTGTCTTTATACGGAATATAAACTGTTTTATCCGCGTTTTTCATAAATTCTTCGGATATTCCCCGCTTTTCGCCGCCGATAAAGAGGACGAACGGCTTTTCCGGCTTAAAGCCGTACACGGAAACCGCGTCTTTATTTACCGCCGAGCAGACTATATCGAGTCCCGATTCTTTTATTATTTCAACCGTCTTTTCGTCGTCCTTAGGCGCAAACGCGATATCGCAGAATTCGCATGCGCCGGCTGAAGATTTGACGAGCATGCCGTCCGCGTTCTGCCAATTCCTTTCGGAAAGAATAAAGCCGCCCGCGCCGAGCGCGTACATGGTTCTTATCGCATATCCGAGGTTATACGGGTCCTCTATGCCGTCGAAATATGCAAAATACGTGTTTTTATCCGCTTTTTTCAGCATTTCGGATACGGGGGTATACTCCCTTATCCCAGCGAACGCGATAACGCCTCCGTGGCTGGAACCGGCGTTTTTTGAGAACATATTCAGCGTGCTTTCGATTTCTTCCCTGTCTTTGAGTTCGAAAGGCACGTTATTTTCTTTCAGAAATGAAATAAACGCCGTAACCTTTCTGTCGCGCTCGGTTTTTTTGCGCTTATCTATCCAGACGCTGTAAATCTTTCGCTTTTTTGCCTCAACCGCGGCTTTTACGGATATTATTCCTTCGAGAATACACCTGTATTCCCCGTTTGTCGTTGCGTTATCCATTTTCATCTTCTACGTTTTCCGCGCTTTCTTCTTTTTCGGATACGAGTTCACCGTTTACAAATTCGCCGGTATACGGCTCTTTTCCGTTGCCGAAGTCGTAAGTGCCGACGCCGTGCATCTGTCCGTCGAGAAATTCGCCGGTATAGGTTTCTCCCGTCGTCCATTTATAAGTTCCGCGTCCCGTGCGCGCGCCGTCGGTGAAATCTCCTGTGTATTCGTCTCCGTTTGCAAAGACGAATTTACATTTACCCATATACACCATGCCGTTTTCGAGATTTACCATTACTTCGCCGCTGCCCGACTTTTTGTCGTTTGCAAACGAGCCGTAATAATAAGAGCCGTCGGAGTAGTGCTCCTCGCCCAGGCCGTCGCGTTTGTTATCCTTCCATTCGCCGTAGTAATACGAGCCGTCGGAAAACGTGAATTTGCCTATTCCGTCTTTCTTTCCGTCTTTTACTTCGCCTTCGTACTTACTTCCGTCGGCGGAAGTTACGACCGCGCTGCCCGTGAGCTTGTCGTCGGCGAAATCTCCGACGTATTTTGCGCCGGTTTCCTTATATTCGAGCGTTCCTTTTCCGTTTCTGTATATTCCCTTAATTCCGCCCTCGTAGACGTCTCCGGAACTGTAAACAATCATACCCCGGTCGCTGTCTTTTTCCTTGGTGAGCTTGCCCTTTGTTCCGTCGGCATATTTAACCTTGCCGTTTATCGGCTGTCCTTCGTAGGTAAAGCCGGAATATTTTACTCCGTCCCCTTTTATATATCTGTATCCCGACGCGTAAACTATACCGCCTATAAGCGCCGTAATCACAAGCAGCAGCACCGCCGCAAGCGCGTACGGAAGTTTTCTGCTTTGTTTAGTTGTTCTGCGGTTTGAGTTATTCATAATCATTACCCTTTACTGTAATTTATTCTGTCAATTCGCCGTTTTCCGAAGGTGCGCCCGTATCGTTTTGTTCCGCAATACCCGTCGGAGTCGGGATAACCTTTCTTGAAAAGACGTTTTTGGCGTAGTTTTCGAGAAATCTTGCGGCGTTTGAAAACACAAACGCGCTCGCGGCGACGATTAAAGCCGCAAGTATGAGTTTAAACACCGAAAGTTTATCTTTCAAATGCTTTTTCAGCTTATCGCCGTTATTTTCCCCGGGAATATAGTATTTGAGTTCCGTTTCCTTTTTGAAAAGCAGGTCGGCGGACTCTTTTTTGTCGTTTTCGTCTTCCGTTTTTACGCTTTCGACCGCTTTTGCAATCATATTGCCGCCCGAAAGAAATCTCTTTGCGAGTTTTTTCTTTATTCCGCTAAAACCGAGTTCGTCGAGCGTTTTTGCGCTCTCTTTGCTGTCCGCTTTTGATAAAATCAGTTTTTCCGCCGCCTCGGACGTTATTCTCTGCATAAAAAAGTAATACACCATCGCAAGCACGACCGCAAAAGCTACCGTATAAACCAAAGTTTCTATACTGAATATTTCCATAATACCCTGTTCTTTCGAATAATTATTCCTTGAAAATATCTTTTCCGCAAAGCGTTACGAGCAGCGCTTCAAGGTCCTCTTTTCCGTAATACTCTATTTCGAGTCTTCCCTTTCTGCCGCCCTTTATATACGCTTTTCTGCCGAGCTTTGAGCTTATGCGCTCCTGGAGTTTTTCAAGGTAGATTTTTTTCTGTCCGTTATCGTCCTTTTTCTTTGCCGTTTTTCCGTTTAAAATTTTATTTACGAGTTTTTCCGTCTCGCGCACGGAAAGTCCTCGGGCAAGTATAACGTCAAGCGTTTCGTTTATAAGGTCTTCCTTTTCAAGCGGCAGAAGCGCCCTTGCGTGTCCCGCCGAAATATCTCCCGACGCAAGAAAATCAAGCGTGTTTTCCGGCAGAGCAAGAAGTCTTATGAAGTTTGTAACGTTCGACCTCGAAAGTCCCACCGCCTTTGCCGTCTCCTCGTGAGTGAGTCCGAAATCGTCGATAAGTTTTTTAAGCCCCCTTGCCGTTTCCACGGCGTTGAGGTCCTCTCTCTGAATGTTCTCGACGAGCTTTATCGCGTCGGCTTCTTTTTCGGTAAGGTCGCGCACGATTACGGGAACTTCATGCAGTCCCGCAAGCTTTGCGGCGCGCCATCTGCGCTCGCCCGACACTATGCGGTACTTGCCTTCAAGCTTCTTTTTCGTCGAGTCTTCGTCGGTTTCCTTTGCAGCGTTCATCACCACGAGCGGCTGTAAGATTCCGTATTCCGAAATCGAATCGGCAAGCGTCTTTATAGTCTCCCCGTCAAATGTTTTTCTCGGCTGGTTCTTATCGGGTTCAACGTCGGAAAGTCTTACGTACAAAACCGTTTCCTTTCCGTTTAAAGAATCCGGAAGCTCCTGCGCGAAAAGACTGTCAAGCCCTCTGCCAAGTCCTTTGTTGTTTTTCATAGAGTTTGTCCTTTCAAATGGTTTTTGTATAACTTACCGCTTTTCGGTTACACTATTTTTGCAAAAAAAGTATGGAAAGCGTGATATTTTGGAAAAAAGAGTTCTTAACGAAAACGAAAAGAAAAAATACAGAAAATACGCCGAAAAGCATGCACCTCAGTCTACTCTTTTCAAAGACTGCTTTTTCTCTTTTCTCGTCGGCGGATTTATTTGCGTTATCGGGCAAGGTTTAGGAGACGCCGCAAAATATTTCGGCGTAAACGAAGAAAACGTAAAATCCGTCATTCCCGTATGCCTTATCTTTCTTTCGTGTCTGCTTACCGGCCTCGGTGTTTACGACAAAATCGCATCCTTTGCGAAGGCGGGCACGCTCGTTCCCATAACCGGCTTTGCGAACGCCGTGTGTTCGTGTGCGATTGACGCGAAAAGCGAGGGCTTTATCCTCGGCGTGGGCGCAAAGATGTTCAACATCGCGGGCCCCGTTATCGTTTACGGCAGCGTATCGTCGGTGATTTGGGGAATTATCTATTATTTCATAAAATGAGTTCTTCGAGGTCTATTGCGGCGCTTGCGTCGAACTTATTGCGCGCGTTCAGCACCTTTTCCTTGCCGCAGACCTTGCAGCACACCCTTATCTGATCGTAATCGATTATAACCTTGAACGCCTTACTGCCGCATTCCCCGCAGCGCACCGCGCCTTTTGCGGAAAGCTGGTCGAGCGCGAAAAGCACTTCCCTTACGACGTTTGTATCGGCGACGAGCATGTCGGATTCCTTTTTCGACTTCTCGTCGTCCTGCATGTCAGCAATAAGATCCATAATTATGGATTCCGTTCTGTCTATCTCGTCTTCGACCTTGTCCTTATCTCCTATAAAGCATATGTCAAGCCCCGAAAACGAACATGACAGAAGAAAAATATCCTTTGAAAAGAATATTTCCGACGACACTGTATAGGGGTGCGGGTGCGGGCACACGAGACACGGCACCGACAGCCTTACTCTGCCGTCTTTTTCCATTTTCATATCAAGCGACGCCTTGCGGCATTCGGTACATTCCATTTTGAAGCCGCCGGCAAGCATGAACATATTCACGTCGGCGGAAATTATGCAGCCGCAATACGGACATCTGTAGGCAACTCTCGTTACGTTTTCGGTTTTCATATCATTTTTCCTTGTTTTTTTCGGGTAATTTGTTTATGTAAACGTTGTTTTTGCATCTTTCGTAATAAAAAAGATACTGCTGGGCTATCCCCGCGTTTTCGCCGCACAGGTGTGCCGTCGCTCCGTCAGGATAATACTTTTCGAGTATCCTTTTTACCCACACGTCGACGGGAAACGCGTCGTGCCTTGCAAAGCCGTAAAGCAGCGTGCACGCGGCGACCTTGTTTCCTACGCCCTTTATTTTTATAAGCTTTTCCGACGCGCTTTTTGTGTCGAGTTTTGACACTTCGCAAAGAAAGCGCGGGTTTTGCGACACCGTTCTTGCGGCGTCGTAAATATATTTTGCGCGAAAGCCGGTCCTTAACGCGAATATCTCGCTTTCGCCCGCTTTATAAAGCGTTTTTGCGTCGGGAAAGGAATAATACTTCCTTTTTCCGTCGTCAAAAATCTCTTTTCCGTATTTTTCGGACATTCTGTTTATTATGCCCTTTATGCGCGGAATGTTGTTGTTCTGGCTGATTATAAAGGAGCAAAGCGCCTCCCATTTTTCCTGCCTCAAAATCCTTATTCCGCCTGCGAACTTTGCCGCTTCCGAAAGCGTTTTATCGTCTGCAAACGATTTAATTATTTCGGAATAATCGGTTTTCAAATCGAAAAAATCAGCCCAGAAGTTTTGGAACTCTTTTTCGTCGGTATTATAAAAAACGAGCTTGTCCCTTTTCTGCGTTATCTTTACGTATCTATCCGAAGCGACGCCCTCGTAGGTGTTTTCGTCAACTCTGTCGAAGCGGAAGCACTGTCCGCAGTCGAAAATTTGGGATATATCGAAATTTTCCGGTTTTTTGATTTCAAAGCTTTTGCAATTCAAAAAATTCAACCTCAACTACAAAAATTTGATTTATATCGGGAAATGTGTTATCATAACTTTGTAAAAACGAACGCGGAGGAACAACATGGAAGAAAAAATCTATACCATTCCCGTAACGGAAGCTTTTAAGAAAAAATGCGGATGCCCTTTATGCACGCTGATGAGGGACCTCGAAAAAACCGAACTCGACCTTATTATGGGCGCGTCGATGATGGAGCCCGACATAAGAATTCAGACAAACAAACTCGGTTTTTGCAAAAATCACTACAAAAAGATGAGCGAAATGAGCAACAAGCTTAGTCTCGCCCTTATGCTCGAAAGCCATCTGAACGAAATCAAGGACGACGTCTCTATTCGCAAAAACTCGCTTTTCGGCAAGGACAATTCGCAGAAATTCACCGAGAGGACGGATGAGCTTTCCGAAAGCTGCTACGTATGCGAAAAGGTAAGTGAAAAATTCTCGAAAATGGTGCGCACAGCCGTTTATTTATGGGAAACGCAGCGCGATTTCGTGAATTTACTTAAAGAACAGCCGTATTTCTGTCTTGTGCACGCATCAATGTTACTCAAATGCGCGAAAGCGCGCCTCGACAAGAAAAAATACCCTCTTTTTGCGGAAGACCTCGCAAACGTTGTTTCCCCGTATCTCTCGTCGCTGCGTGAAGACGTTTCGTGGTTCTGCAAAAAATTCGATTACAGGTTCGACGCAGAGCCGTGGGGAAATTCAAAAGACTCTGTCGAACGCGCGATTAAGTTTCTCAAAGGCGATTTTTAAATATTTTCCGATTATACGGAAGCCCTTCGGGCTTCCGTTTTTTTCAGCCGTTTTTCGATATTTCGTAGGAAAGCGCCATCAGAGAGTCTCCCAGATGCACGTTTTCTATTATGACGTCGGGGTAATTTTCAAGCATGATTTCCGCGTTGGAAAAATTCCACAGTCCCTTAACTCCAAGGGCCGCGAGGTTTTCCGCCGTGTTTGCGGCCTCCGTCCTCGGCACGGTTATTATTCCTATCGCAACGTCGGTTTTTTCAAAAAATTCCTTTAAATCGTCAATATGTAAAACAGTATGCTTTCCGAAGGTCTTTCCGACGGTATCGGGGTCGATATCGAAAAGTCCCGACACGGTAATTCCGCGTCTTTCGAACATGGGCGTGTTAATAAGCGCTTTTCCGAGGTTTCCTATTCCGACTATTATCGCGTTATACTTCTTTTCGACTCCCAGAATTTTCGATATTTCTCCGTAAAGGTATTTTACGTTATATCCGTATCCCTGCTGGCCGAAGCCGCCGAAGCAGTTGAGGTCCTGGCGTATCTGGGAAGCCGTCAGCCCCATTTTCTGCGACAGTTCTTTTGAAGAAATACGCATTATTCCGTTATTGAGCAATTCCCGCAGATACCTGAAATATCTGGACAATCTTCTTATTACCGCTTTTGAAATATACTTCTTGTTTCCCTGCTCCATCTCTGCCTGCCTTTCTTTTTAAGTGTGAAATAAAAATCTACATACGAATTGTAAACAATGTTTAGATAAAAACATCATAATATTCATGTGTTGACATAATTGTCAACATTATCAACATAGTTATCAACACCGTTTTTTGTTTTCTTTTGTCGAATTTTCTTTATTTTTGAGTAATCCCCGCTCGTTTATCCACTTTTTGTTGAAAACTTTACGTCTATTCACTGCCCCGATTATGTAAACGTTGTGCCGGAAAATTTTCTGTTTTTTGCACAAATTGCGTCGAAAAACTTTGTAAAATACGACGGTTTATTTGCTCACATCGCACGTCGCGTAAGCGTTGAGTGCATAATTATAAAAATTATCGGTATTATTCACATATTCATAATATGCCTGCGAAGCAATCATTGCCGCGTTGTCCCCGCAGAGAGACAGCGGCGGGAAATACGCTCTGACCTTATATTTTTTGCAAAGCTCCGACACGCTTTTTCTTATGTGGCTGTTTGCCGAAACACCGCCCGCAAGCGCAAGCTTTCCCGACCTGAAAAGGTCTTGCAAATTAAAAAGCATTTCAAGCCTCGAATTAATCGCCCTGCATATACTTGCCGTAAACGACGCGGCGACGTCTTCCTTGCATATTTCGGTTTTGTTCTGCTCGTTTGTGTGTAAATAATTTATCGCCGCCGTCTTTATTCCCGAAAAAGAGAAGTCGTACGGAAAATCCTTGACGTGCGCTTCGGGGAAAAAGACCGCTTTTTCGTTTCCGCTTTCCGCAAGCCTGTCCATCTTCGCACCGCCCGGATATTCGAGTCCCATAAGTCTTGCCACCTTGTCGAACGCCTCTCCCGCGGCGTCGTCTCTTGTCGCGCCGATACATTCAAATTCCGTATAGTCTTTAACGTTTATCAAAGACGTATGTCCGCCTGACATGACGAGCGCGGTAAACGGCGGCTCGAGTTTTTCGGGCGAATCTATTCCGTTATAATAAACGTAATTTGCGGCAATATGACCTCTTATATGGTGAACCGGTATAAGGGGCAGGTTATGCGAATATGCAAGCCCCTTTGCAAAATTCACGCCGACGAGCAGCGCGCCTATAAGCCCCGGTCTGTTGGTTACCGCAACGGCATCGATATCCTTCATCGACGTTCCCGCGTCGGAAAGCGCCTTTGAAACTATGCCGTTTATCGCCTCGGTATGCGCCCTCGACGCAATTTCGGGGACCACTCCGCCGTAAAGGGCGTGTATGTCGATCTGGGACGCCACGGCGTTTGAAAGTATTTCGCGCCCGTCTTTTACGACGGCTGACGCCGTCTCGTCGCACGAGGATTCTATCGCAAGTATGTTCATCAATTATTCCTTTCGGGTGTTTCGATTTCAAGATTCATAAGCACGGCGTCTTCTTTCGGGCTGCTGTAAAAGCCTTTTCTCTCCCCGACCGTTTTACAGCCGTGTTTTTCGTAAAGTTTTATTGCGGGTACGTTTGATTTTCTCACTTCGAGCGTGATGAGCGTGATTTTTTCGTTTTTCGCGGTCTTTTCGAGTTCATTTAGCAGCATATCCGCCGCACCTTTTCTTCTGTGCTCGGGCTTAACCGCTATATTTGCGATATAAATCTCGTCAAGAACCTTCGTGTAGCCGATATAGCCCGCAAAGCTTCCGTCTTTTTCGCATTTTGCAATCAAAAAGCGGTTGTTTCCGTATTTCAAGAACTCTTTTACCGCGTTTTCGCTCCACGGCTCCGAAAAACAGAGTTTTTCGAGCTCCGCTATGTCTTTTTCGTATCCGAAAGCGCTTATGCTTACCGAATAATCTCCCATTACAGTTTTTTCTCCTCTATCGCCTTTACAATGAGGTCTGTTCCGCTTTTTATCTCTTCAAGGCAGTCTTTGTAGGCGTTTAAGTCCTTGCCGTAAGGGTCTGATATTTCCTTCGGGAAAACGTATATTTTTTCGGCGCATTCCGGGAAAGACGCGCACAAAGCGTTTGCTATCGCAGAATTCATCCCGAACGCAAAATCGCACTCTTCGAGGTCTTTCTTTCCGAGCCTTTTTGAAAATCCGTCAAACTCGATTTCCTTTTCCTTAAGCGCAAGGCGCGCGTTTTGGGAATACTTTTCACCCTCGTTTGCATACAGTCCCGCCGAAAGCGGAAGTATATCAAGGCCGCGCTTTTTCGCTTCATTTCCGAGCAGCGCCTGAGCCATAGGGCTCCTGCAGGTATTTCCCGAGCAAACGAACAAAATCTTCTTCATATCCGTCTTATCAATATCCGAATTTTCCCTCGAGGCTGTCGTCGTTTTCTATCCGGTCTCTCGTATTGTAAACCGTAAAGGTGTCGGGCGTTTCTCGTACGATTACCTGCTTTATTCCGGCGTTGAGAACGACTCTCTTGCACATCATGCAGCAGCATGCGCCTTTTACGAGCTCTCCCGTCTTTGCGTCGAGTCCCGCAAGGTACATCGTTCCGTCGAGCATCTGCTCGCGCGACGCGTTGATTACCGCGTTCATTTCGGCATGCACCGAACGGCAGAGTTCATATCTCTCGCCTCTCGGAATATTGAGGTCCTCGCGTGTGCATTTTCCTATGTCGCAGCAGTTCTTTCTTCCTCTGGGCGCTCCGACGTAGCCGGTGGAAAGTATGACGTCGTTCTTTACGATTATGGCGCCGTATTTTTTCCTTAGGCACGTGCTTCTTTCAGCAACCGTCTGCGCTATGTCGAGATAATAGTTTTCCTTGCTTATTCTTTCCATGTCGTTTTCTTCCTTCCGCGGTATTATTCGCACAAAAACCCATAATATGCGATTATACATATATTATATATTATATCTTTTATTAAATCAAGTAATTTTTCAAAATTTGCCGTCTTTTTTGATTGAATTTGTAAAAACAAGTTGATAATATTGAAAAGGTATGATATAATACTTATTTGGAGTAAGATATATTTTTTTGGAAAGGATAGCCGCGTGTGCTTTCAATACGCGGAAAAATTAAAATGACGTTCGATTTTTCCGATAAAGTCAAAAATCTTAAGCCCTCGGCGATAAGGGAGATTTTCAAGTCTCTCACCGACCCGTCGGTTATTTCGTTTGCGGCGGGCAACCCTTCCCCGCTGTCGTTTCCCGTCGAAAAGCTGAGGCTGCTTTCGGACGAAATTTTTGAGACAGAGCCGTCAAAAGCTCTGCAATACGGCATTACGGAAGGTTTTCTTCCTTTGAGAAACCAGGTTGCCGAGCGGCTCAAATCGAAGTTTTCGATAGGAAAAGACTTCGACGAGGTCATAATCACGAGCGGCGGCCAGCAGGGCATCGACCTTGCCTGCAAGGTGTTATGCAACGAGGGCGACACGGTAATATGCGAAAACCCGAGTTTTATCGGCGCGCTCAACGCCTTCCGCTCATACGGCGTGAATTTGAAAGGCATTGACGCGGGCCTTGACGGCATTAATCCCGAAGAGCTCGAAAAAATCTTGAAAGAAGACAAGCGCGTAAAGTTGATTTACCTCATTCCGACGTTTCAGAACCCGTCGGGTATCACGACTTCCCTCGAAAAGAGGAAAGCGATACTCGAAATCGCGAAAAAGTACGGCGTCGTAATTTTAGAGGACAACCCCTACGGAGAACTGCGGTTTGCGGGAAGCGACGTGCCGACGATAAAGAGCATGGACGACTGCGGAACCGTTTTATACTGCGGTTCTTTCTCGAAAATTCTCTCGTCGGGCATGAGAGTCGGCTTTGTCTGCGGACACAGCGAGCTTATCAAAAAGATAGTCGTCGTAAAGCAGACGAACGACGTGCACACCAACCAGTTTTTCCAGATGCTATGCTCAAAATTCATTGACAGATACGGCCTTGACGAGCACATAAAGAGTATAAACGCGCTTTACGGAAGAAACTGCGCGCTCATGCTTTCCTCTCTTGACGAAAATATACCCTCTTCCGTTTCGTACACGCGCCCCGAGGGCGGTCTGTTTCTGTGGGTAACGTTACCCAAAAGCACGGATATGGACGATTTCATAAGAAGAACGGTTGACGCGAAAATAGCGGTCGTTCCCGGCTCGACGTTTATGCCGGACGCGTCGGTCAAATCCTCTTCCTTCCGCCTCAACTACTCAATGCCGACGGAAGAGGAAATCAAAAAAGGAATTTCAATTCTCGCGCGCGTTATCAAAGACGCGGGAATAAACTAAAATATTTGTAAAGGAACGTTTCTTATCATGGATGAAGTAAAAGATCTTGCGGCGCAGCCGCTCAAAAAACGCATTTTTTCGGGCATTCAGCCGAGCGGTATTATCACGCTCGGAAACTACATCGGCGCAATTAAAAATTGGGTTGAATTGCAGCGCGATTACGACTGTCTTTACTGCGTTGTGGATTTACACGCAATCACCGTCCGCCAGGAGCCTGCCGAGCTGAGAAGAAGGACTTTCGAGGCGCTCGCGCTTTACGTTGCCTGCGGTATAGACCCCGAAAAAAGCACGATTTTCGTTCAGAGCCACGTTCCCGCTCACGCGGAGCTTGCGTGGGTGCTCGGCTGCTACACGGGATTCGGAGAACTGTCGAGAATGACTCAGTTCAAGGACAAGTCCCAGAAGCACAGCGACAACATAAATTCCGGGCTCTTCACCTACCCCGTTCTCATGGCGTCGGACATCCTTTTATATCAGGCGAACCTCGTTCCCGTGGGATTGGACCAGAAGCAGCACATTGAGCTCACAAGAGACGTCGCTATGCGGTTCAATTCGGTTTACGGCGACGTATTCACGATTCCGGAGCCTTACATAAAGGAGACGGGAATGAAGATAAACTCACTTACCGACCCGACCAAAAAGATGAGCAAGTCCGACCCCAATCCGTCGTCTTACATTGCGGTTATCGAGAGCAGAGACGACACGGTAAGGAAAATAAAAAGAGCCGTTACCGATTCCGACAGCGTAGTAAAGCACGCTCCCGGAAAGGACGGCATCAACAACCTTATGAGCATATATTCCAGCTTTACCGGCAAGTCGTTTGAAGAAATAGAAAAAGAGTTTGCCGGCAAGGGCTACGGAGACTTCAAAGCCGCCGTGAGCGAAACCTGCGCCGACGGACTTGAAAACGTGAGAAGCGAATACGCCCGTCTTATAAAAGACAAGGCGTATATCGAGTCCATTATGAAGTCGGGCGCGGAAAAAGCTTATTATTTATCGAGAAAAACTCTGTCCAAGGTTTATAAGAAAGTCGGATTTTATCACGTTTGATATTCTGGCAAACGCTTGATAAAGAAAGGATTGTTCAAATGTTTACAAGCATATACTCCATGTACAATGATTCTGCCTTAAATATTATTTTCGGTATAGTAATCGCCGTACTCTGCGCCTTTTTCATATCCATTGCGACAACTCCCGTAATCCGCACGCTCGCTTTCAAGTTCGGCGTTACCGATATTCCGAAGGACAACCGCAGAATGCATTCGAAGGAAATGCCCCTTATGGGCGGAGTTGCGATATTTATCGCGTTTGCGTTTACTTCCCTTATTTTCTGCTCTCCGTCAAAGGCGTTTTTCGGAATGCTTATAGGAAACATTATTATCGTCGCGACGGGCATAGTTGACGACAAATTCGACATGAATCCTTTTCTTAAACTGCTTCTGCAGATTGCGGCGGCGCTCGTCGCGGTCATAAGCGGAAACGTCATAGAGCAGGTAAACCTTTTGGGACACACCCTTGTGTTCGGCGCGTTTGCTCCATTAATCACGGTTATATGGATTACCGCCATAACCAACGCCGTAAACCTCATCGACGGGCTTGACGGCCTGTCCTGCGGAGTTTCCACAATATCGGCAATAACCCTTCTTCTGACGCTGATACGCACCGACACGAACTTGAACGTAATATGTATGATTGCTATTCTCGTCGGCTCGTGCCTCGGTTTTCTGCCGTTCAACTTCAATCCCGCAAGAATCTTTATGGGAGACACCGGCGCGCTGTTTTTGGGATACACGCTGAGCGTGCTTTCGATTCAGGGATGCTTCAAGTTCAACGGCATCGTGTCGTTCTGGGTACCGCTTCTCATTTTCGCGCTGCCCCTGGCAGACACGGGTTTTGCGATTTTCAGAAGGATTTTCAAAAAGCAGAGTCCGTTCCGCTCGGACAGAGAACATCTGCATCACCGCCTTATAGACAAGGGCTTCGACCAGAAGCACGCGGTTATGATTTTATATGCGGTAAGCTGTATGCTCGGTATTGCGGCGATAGTTTATTCTTTCGGCTGGAAAATCAAATCGCTCATCATCGCCGTATGTTCCATAATCATTCTCTACTTCAACCTCAACTTCTCGTTTGAGAGAAAAGACATCGCAAAGCAGCAGGACGAACAGATAGAAAAAGACACGCCCGACGGCAAACCCGACGGCAAATAATAATAAAACATTTTCAAAAGTAAGGAGGCGGTATTCTTGAAAGAAAGCAAGCTGAAAAAGTTTTTTTCCGCGTTTCTCGACACGCTCGTAATTGCCGCCATACTTATTTTTATTCTTTTCGGGCTCTGGAAAATGGGGCTCCTTGAGCCGCCGGAGTTTTTGAACGGCTTTCTCGGCATTTCGTCGGGAAACCCCACGGGCGTTTTATCGGAAGACGTGGGCAAAACCTTAAAGAGCGGCGATTCCTACGCCGGTACCGAGACGGACAAGGCGGAGCTTACCGTTGAAAACGCCAAAAAGATACTGACCTCGATTACCCCCGCCGAAAACTACGTTCAGGACGTTTTGTTTACCGTTTATTCCGACAGCTCCTCCGTTTCGCAGAGAGTCGTGCTGTTTAAGTCCCACAGCGGAAGGCGCGCCTACTTCATTTCCGGCAACACCGCGTCAAAGCAGGTCGTAGAGGCGTCTGACGGCTCCATTACCGTAAACACGCTTTCAAACGGACGCGTAAACACGGTAAATTACGCCGCGGGAAGCTTCGACATATCCGACGAGATAGGCGCCGTGCTCACCCACGAGGCGTTTATTGAGGTTGCCGACGAGGACAACTACACCTATTCCCTCGTTTCGGGCGAAAACGGCTCGGAAATGATAATAAACTTCATTTCCCACATGGGTTCCTACGTTCAGCTTCAGGTTTACAGCATAAACCTCGATTACGGCGCCGTTGTTTCGGCAGAGTGCTATGAAAACGACAAACTGATATATTCGCTTACGACCAACAGCATTTCCGACGACGCTTTCTCGGAAATTATCATTCCGGAGCAGTTCAAACTGTATCTCAAAGAGGATTATCCGGACTACAACGTATACTGATTTTCAGAAAAGCAGCAATAATGCCAGCAATACAGGAATAAGAGAGTCGTTTTCCTTTTCTCCGTCGACGAAGAAGAAAACAATGAGAAGCAGCAGAAGCAGATCTCCGTTGTCGCTCCCGAAAATTCATGTATTTTTGCGTTTTCCGCCGCAGTTTTCGAGTGCGGAGCCGTTTCTTTCGGCGCTTTCTTCGGGCAGATTTTCGTTTTCTTCACCGCTTACATTCGACGCGCATTTTTTTAAGAATTCTTCCTTTGCAAAAGCGTTCTCGAAAGCCCTTACGGTGCCGTCGGACGCGTTTGCGCTATAATTTCTCGAATACATATCAGCCACTCCAAAATCAAATATAATCTCGGTAATTGCTTATGAGCCCCGCTATGCTTATCGCCTTTACGAGCCCTTCGACGCGCTCCTTTTTGCGCTCGTTTACGTACGGCTTTATGGCGTTGAGAAGCGCTATTCTTTTATCGGCAAGGGCGGGAATTTTCATCGGCAAAGCTTCTTCTTTTTCGGCAATTCCGTCTTTATTTCCGTCGGGTGCGTTTTCGTTCTTTTTTCCCGACAGACCGCCCGCAATACTTGCGATAAGATTTAAGTTTTCGGGGTTATTCAGCAGTTCTCTTATTTTTTCGCTCGATACGTCGGACATTTTTCCACCCTCTCTTAAAGTCTTGTTTCGTTTATACGCCTTTTGATTTCTTCGGCGGTCTGCTCGCCTATATTTTCAATAATCGCGTTCATCTGCTCAGTAGTCAGCGACTCGAGCATGGTTCGGAGTCTTTTTACGTCGGACAGCAGATTTGCCGTAACGTATTTATCGGCGCCCGCCGCCAAAGCGGCGTCCGACACGGTCTTTCGCAGCTCGTTATCCGAAAGTGAGAGCAATTTTTTGATTTCGCTTGAATCAATCATTGTTTCATCCCCTTTTACTGTATTTTTCTATACATTGTATGTTAAATCACACGTTTTTGACACTTTTTCAAACGAAGGTCGGAATTTATGAAAATTCTCGTTTTTTCAGACACCCACGGGCGCACAGAAAAAATGCGTTCCGTTATACTCGCAAACAAATATGACGCCGGGCTTGTGATACATCTCGGCGACTGCTTTACCGACGTCGTCGAAATCAGAAACGACTTTCCCGAAATTGCCTTTCTCGGCGTTGCCGGCAACTGCGACCGCGTTTTTTCGGAGGATTATCCGTTTTCCAATTCGGTTACGCTCGAAGGTACAACCTTATTTTTCACGCACGGACATCAATATTCGGTAAGCACTTCCCTTTCCGCGCTTGTTTTTGCGGCAAAATCAAAAAAGGCTTCGGTTGCGCTTTTCGGGCACACGCACGTGCCGTTTTACGAAGAACAAAGCGGCGTTATGCTTTTCAATCCCGGAAGTCTTGAGCGCCCGAGAGACGGGCTGCCCGGCGCATACGGAATTATCACCCTGCGGAAAAACGAAAAGCCTGTCTTTGAAATAAAGCGCGTAAAAGGCGGATAAAAGGAGTAAAATATGACCTACAAGCCCACGTCAAAAGACAAGACCGCGGTTTTTCTTTCGCTCATACTTGCCTTTGCATGCATATTTTTATTATATTTTTCATCGGTTTTTGCGGTATATCCTATGATTTTTCAGATTATCGCCCTGTTTTTCGCTGTATTTGCATTACAGATTTACCTCAAATATATTTACTCAAATTACGTTTACGAGGCGTGCGAAAACGACCTGAAAATATACAGAATATCCGACAAAAAAAGTATATGCGTATGCTCGCTTTCTTATGAGGAATCGACTTCGAAGGTCTTTTCTTCGGAATACTATGAAACTCACAAAAGTGAGCTTCCGAAAGTGAGAATTTCCACGAATTTCTGCAAAAACATCTTCCCGAAAGACTATTATTTATACTATTTCAATTTCAATTCAAAGCAGGCGTCTTTGAAATTCGAGCCCGACGAAATTTTCGTAAAATTTCTTAACGAAAAAATCGAAAACGCGCTATTGAGAAAAGAACGCTTTGAAAACAGCGATTACGGTTTATAGAAAGGCTTTTTTATGGAACAGACAAATAAGGTAATTCTCTTAAAGCTCGGAGAGGTTGTGCTCAAAGGGTTAAATCGCAAAAACTTTGAAAAAATGATTATCGACGACGTGAAAAGGCGTCTTAAAAAGTGCGGAAATTACAGCGTCGTATCGGTTCAGTCGACGATGTACGTAAGTCCGCTTGACAGCGATTCAATAGACTCCATAGACGACGCCGCGAAGGAATGCGCAAAGGTCTTCGGCGTTGCTTCCTTATGCGTTGCCGCCGAAATCGAAAAGGACCTCGACAAAATCCTTGCATTTGTCGGAGGCTACGTAAGAAGCGTAAGGAAAAGCGAAAAGACCTTCAAGGTTGTGGGAAAGCGTTCCGACAAGGCGTTTCCCCTCACTTCCCCCGAGCTCTCCGCGCTTTGCGGAGCAAGAATCTTAAGCGCAAACCACGATTTGAAGGTTGACGTAAACAATCCCGACATGACGGTTTACGTCGAAGTGAGAGATTTCGCGGTTTACATACACGCGTCTAAGATACACGGCGCCGGCGGCATGCCCGCCGGAAGCGCGGGCAAAGCAGTTTTACTGCTTTCGGGCGGTATAGACAGCCCTGCCGCCGGCTACGTCTGCGCAAAGCGCGGCGTGATGATAGAGGCCCTTCATTTCGACAGTTTTCCCTACACGAGCGAGCGCGCGAGAATGAAGGTTATTGAACTTGCCGAAAAAATGTGCGATTACTGCGGCAGCATTTCTCTTAACGTCATTTCGCTGACCGAAATTCAGGAAAGCATCAAAAAGGTCTGCAAGGAAGACTATTTTACGGTAATACTGCGCAGATTTATGATGCGCCTTGCCGAGATGGCGGCAAAAAACAGCGGCGCAAAGGCGATTATCACCGGCGAAAGCCTCGGTCAGGTCGCAAGCCAGACCATGTCGGCGCTTGCCGTTACCAACAACGCCGTTTCCGACATTCCCGTCTTCCGTCCCTTTATCGCTATGGACAAGGAAGAAATCATAAATATTGCACGCAAAATAGGAACCTTTGACATTTCCATCCAGCCGTATGAGGACTGCTGCACGGTATTCACGCCCAAGCACCCCGCAACCTCGCCAATACTCGAAAAAGTTTTGGCGGAAGAGCAGAAGCTCGACGTAGAAGGCCTTACCGAAAGGGCGTTTGCGACGATGGAAAAAATATCCCTTAATCCCGACAACTGATTTTTTGAGTTCAGACATCTGAACTGTTTATTTTTATTTGAAAGGAAAACCTTTATGAGCAAAACCGCGGAAATTTTCTGCATAGGCACGGAAGTGCTTATCGGGGACATCGTAAACACCAACGCCGCGTACATTTCAAGGCGGCTTTCCGAAACCGGTATCAACGTGTATCACCACACCGTTTGCGGAGACAACCCCGAAAGAATAAAAAAATGCCTCGACATTGCCTTTGACAGAAGCGACATAGTCGTAACGACGGGCGGGCTCGGTCCCACCTACGACGACATTACTAAGGAAATAGTCGCGTCAAAGTTAGGGCTTGAGCTGTACGAGGACAAGGACGTCCTTGCGCGTATCACCTCCTTTTTCGACAAGCGCGGACTTAAAATGACGGAAAACAACAGAAAGCAGGCGCTTATACCGAAAGGCGCGGTGATATTTGAAAATATTCACGGCACGGCTGACGGACTTGCCGTGCAGTCTGGCGGAAAAACCGTAATAATGCTGCCGGGTCCGCCGCGCGAAACGGAACCGATGCTCGAAAACTCGGTCATCCCCTACCTTAAAGGTTTTTCCGACCATATTCTCGTCTCGTCAAACGTACATATTTTCGGAATCGGGGAATCGACTGTTGAAAGTATGCTTTCCGACTTAATGAAGTCGTCGGTCAACCCGACGGTCGCACCCTACGTCAACGCGGGCGAAGTGCGGCTGCGCGTTACGGCAAGCGGAAAGACCGAAAGCGAAGCGAAGGAACTTATTCTTGATACGGAAAAGAAGATTTCGGATATTCTCGGAAAATACGTTTACGGAATCGACGTTCCGTCGATAGAATACGTTCTGGTAAACAAACTTCTGACCCAAAACAAGAAAATCGCGTTTGCGGAATCCTGCACCGGCGGACTCATATCCAAACGGCTCACCGACGTTTCCGGCGCGAGCGGAGTTTTCTGCTACGGCTTCGTAACGTATTCAAACGAGGCGAAAATCAAAATGCTCGGCGTATCGGAGTCAACCCTTAAAGCTTACGGTGCCGTAAGCGTGCAGACCGCATGCGAAATGGCGTCGGGCGCGCTTGAAAAATCCGGCTCGGATATCGCCGTTTCGGTAACCGGCGTTGCGGGCCCTTCGGGCGGAACCGAAGAAAAGCCCGTGGGAACGGTATGCATAGGAATCGCGGTCAAGGGAAAGGAAGTAAAGGCAAAGAAGCTCTTTCTCGGCGGACACAAGGGAAACCAGCGCGATTTCATACGCACGCTCACCGCGTCGAACGCCTTCAAGACGGCGCTTGACGAACTGGACGGGATTTCATAAAATAATACAAGGAAGTATCAAAAAGTGAACGAAACCGAAAAATATGTAAGCGAAATATGCGCGCTTGACGTGAAAAAGGCTGTCTTTTCACTTGCGGCGAAGGATAGTGATTATAAAAAAGCGACGGTTCGCAAAATAAGTGAAAACGCTTTTCAGATTGAGCGCTTCACTTCAAAGCAGGCGTTTCACGAGAATTTTCCCGCGGAGATGCTTGAAGAAAAGGTAAATTCCCTCTTTCCGAAAGAGTTTTCGCAAGCCGAATTCTTTACAGGCGAATACGTTTACGGCGCAAAATATACCAAAAAGGGCGCGCTTCTCCACAACAGGAGGAAAAACGGTTCTCCGGCGGCAAAGAACGGCGAACTGACGCACAACCGCGTAAAAAAGCACATAATCGACGTTGAAAATATGCCTCCCGTATTTAAGGAACTCGGAATAATGACAGGCGACGGCAAGATAATCAACTCGAAATACGACAAATTCAAGCAAATCTGCCGCTTTACCGAGCTCATCAACGATGAAGTCGCAAAAGACCCGAAAGAGACCTTCAACATAATAGATTTCGGGTGCGGAAAATCGTATCTTTCGTTCGTTATTTATTACTATTTTTCCGAAATTCTCGGCAAAAAGGTAAATATTACGGGGCTCGACCTCAAAAAAGACGTCATAGACAACTGCAGCGCGCTTGCAGAGAAATACGGCTATAACGGAATGAACTTTGTCTGCTGCGACATAAAGGATTACACGGCAAAAGAAAAGCCCGATATGGTTATAGCGCTTCACGCCTGCGACACGGCGACGGATATTGCCATAGCCCGCGCGATAGACTGGGGCGCGGAATATATTTTCGCCGCTCCCTGCTGTCAGAAAGAGGCGCGGAAGATGATAAAGCCGAAGAATTTCGGCATCATCACCGATTACGGCATAATAAACGAGCGTTTCTGCGCCATGATAACCGATACGCTAAGGGCAAAGCTCATCGAATACAGCGGTTATTCCTGCGACATCACGGAATTCATAGACATGGAGCATTCGCCGAAAAATCTATTGCTTCGCGCAAAGAAAAAGATTTCCGCCGACAGATACAAAAAAGCGAAAATCCTTTCGCAGATACAAGGAATTAAGGACGAATTCGGTATAGACATCACGCTTTCAAAACTGCTTTTGAACAAATAAAAAGGAACGCAAGGTCTTTTGACCTTGCGTTTTTTGACAAATTAAATGCCACTCTCCCCTTTTTATGAATATACTGCATTGAGGCGTTATGCAAAAAAAATTTTTTCGTATAACGCCGCGGATTTCAGTTAAAAATAAAGATGCAGCAAAAAAATACGAAACATAAAATCGGAGAGTGAACAGAATGAACGTCAGAAGAGGAGATATTTACTATGCGGATCTCAGCCCCGTTATAGGTTCCGAACAAGGCGGCATGCGCCCGGTCCTCGTCGTGCAGAACGACGTCGGCAACAAATACAGCCCGACGGTCATAGTTTCCGCGATAACCAGCCGCACCTCAAAGAGCAAGCTGCCTACGCACATCGACGTTTACGCGGACAAATACGGGCTTGCAAAAGATTCCGTCATCCTTCTGGAACAAATAAGAACTATCGACAAAACACGGCTTAAAGAAAAAATGGGACATCTCGACGACAACGTCATGACGAGAGTCAACGACGCGATTACCGTAAGCTTCGGCCTTGAGGGCGAACCTCAGTCAAACGAATTTATAGGTTAAAAAAATCCCTTGCAAACGCAAGGGATTTTTCTTATTATTTCTGCTTTTCAAGCGCCCTGTTTCTGAAATATACTATTATATTCAGCCCCACGACCGTGAAGTTGAAGAAATAGAATATCAGTACGTACCACTTGGTTGCGAAATTTGCCATGTACGACTCGTTTAAGAATTTCGACGTTATTCCGACGCCGTAGCCGAAAAATATAAGCAGGTAAAACGCAAGGCTTACGCCTTTTGTGCTTTTCGATTTTATGAGCTTCCGAAGGTTTAGCGGCCAGGATACTCCAAAACTCACTATCATCAATATTTCAAGTAATTCAGCCATTTTATTTCTCCCTTATGAACGTTATCCTGTTTTCCATATCCTTGTATGCCGAAAGGTCGCCGTGGAGAACGTTCGTTATGTAGTCTATAAGCACTTCGTAGTCGGGCTGCGAGTTGTCAAGTATAATATTGTGGTCTGCAAGCATAAACTGCATTCCGCAGCCGCCGTTGATAATCATATAGTTGTGCGAAGCGAGCGTATAAGTCTTTTCGGGGTCAATCGGAACGTATTCCCCGCCTTCGAGGACGTAAACGTCGGAAACTCTTCTCTCGCCGTCAATAGATAACAGCATCTCGTTTTCGTCCATTACGACGCTTGAAGGAATTGTCGTGTCAACCGTGAATTTGATGCCCGACATGTTCGGGAACGAGCCGCTCTCGCCGACTGCCCAGCCGGTCGAGAAATCCACCGTCTCGGGAACGCAGTTTGCAACGAAGTATTCCAGCATATCAAGAATTTCCGCGCCGGTAACTTCAACCGCGCAAAGCGTGTTGCCGAACGGGTGAACGGAAATGATGTCGGCGTAGGTTATGTCGCCTTCGGGGATGTCGGCTCTGATGCCGCCGCCGTTGACGTAAGCAATGTCGGTGCCGGCGATAGCGCGGTAAGCGTCTGCGCAGAGGTCGCCGACAGCGGTTTCTCTGTTTCTGACGGCGCGTATGCCGTTTGCGTCGTTTATCGAAAGAGCCGTGTCAGACTCTGCGACTTTTTCATTAAGCAGTTCGCTGTACTTCGCAATTGCTTCGTTTATTTTTCCGAGAACCTCTTCATCCTGCTTGTTTATGTCGGAAATCATCGAAACGGTCATAATTCCGTCGGGTGAAATGACGAGCTGACCGAGATTTTCAAGTTTGGTGCCGGTCTGCGCGCAGATTACGTCGGCGCCGTCCTTGTTTTCGACGAAATACGCCGTATAAACGAGGTGCGAGTGCGCGTCGAGAACGGCGTCGATGCCGGACGTGTTGGCAATTACGCTTGCCGAGTCGTAGGGCGCGTATTCTTCAAGGTTTCCGAGGTGCGCAAGCGCTATGACGTAGTCAACGCCTTGGGCTCTTACCTCGTCAACGAGCTTCTGAACCGTGTCGAACAGCGTTTTTCCGTCGTTTTCCTTTGAGAAGCTGTAAACGTATTTGCCGTCTTCCTGGAAGAACGTCGGAGTCGAGTGGTCTATCGTCAGAGGACAGCCGATGCCGATAAAGGCGATTTTGGTTTTGCCGTATTCCTTTATCGTATAGGGCTTTATGTCGGCAAGCCAGTCTTCGCCGCTTCCGCTGTACGTAATGTTGCAGGAAAGATATTCGGCGTCCGCCTTTGAGATGAGCCCTTTTAATACGTCAACGCCGTAGTCGAACTCGTGGTTGCCGATAATCGCAAGGTCGTAGCCGACGGCGTTCATGGCGTCGATAACTACTTCGCCCTTTGAAACGGAACCGAGATACGAGCCCTGAACCGCGTCGCCGCAGTCAACGAGCGTAACGTAGTCGGTTTTTTCCTTCATAAGATTTTTGTAATAGGCGACGCCCGCAAGGGTAACGCCGTCTTCGATACCGCAGTGGATATCGTTTGTAAAAAGAATGACGATGTCGTCGCTCTGAGAATCGTTTTTCTCGCAGGCAGCGAGAGAAAGAATCATCAGCGCGGCGATAATGAAAACAATTACCTTTTTCAACGAAAAAGCACCTCTTTTTCTAAAAATCGGTTATTATTATACTATAAAAAAGTGAAAAAAGCAATAAAAACCGCCTGTTTTTTTGCTTTTTTACAGAAAATTTATAAAAATCCCTCTCATCTTGCGGATGAGAGGGGGTTTTCAAATTAAAATCGGCTATTTTTTATCCGGTTTAAACAGGACGTGTTTGGAAGGCTTGCCGTCGGTATCAATTACCGAATAGTCATAGAGCGTTTCTCCCTGCTCCTCGGATATATCCTTTACCGTCCACTCTTTTGTTACGTAGTTTCCGTTTTCATCGCGCACGGGGATTCCGTTTTCGTCGGTTACGTTTACGTCGTAAACCACGAACTCGCCGTTCGAAAATTCTCCGCCGGTCATTACAATCGGACTCAGCGTATATATAGCTTTTTCAAGAGTCGTACAATGTATTATGATCGCGTTGTCTCCGAAGACCTCTACGGTCGCTTCCCTATCTATCATCAGGCAGGACGGGCTGAATTCGCATTCGAGATACAGGCCTTCCGAGGCGTTTCCGCTCTCATTAATTTTAATACTTCCGGAGCCGGTAAACGTAACGCTTCCTCCGTACATGGCGCCCCAAATCATGATGCTGTCAAGCGAGTTTTCGCCTACAAGTCTGATTTTGAAGCTATTGCCCATAAGGTTGACGTCCGCATAACTGCCGTGATAATTATTAAGCGTCAGAGTATTTGTCGATTTGTCGTATGACGCGCCGGGCAATGACTCAATTTCGGTTCCTCCGTCGGTATAAAATGTTCCCGCATGGAGAAAATGCGAGTCAACCACAACGTACTCCTCGGAGCCCATATCCGACCAGGCGTATTTGCCTTCAAAATCGGGTTCAAGGTTCGGAAGGTCGGGAAAAGCGTCTTCCTCGCCGTCCGTTTGACTGTCGCTCTCGGAGTTGTCTTCCGACGGCTCTCCGGCTGAATCTTCCGGCGTTGAAATCAAGGCGTTTTCGGGTGAAACAAACGATATTCCGTCGGATGATACAAGCAGATCGTTTCCGAGCGGGTCGTAATTGAACGAAGCAAAAAAGACGGACGTGCCGGACACGATAGCCGCGATAGGAATCAGCATCAGTTTTTTTAGGAGCCCGTGTCTTTTAAGAGCGCTTTTCTTTTCCGATTCTTTACCGCCCGCGGTATTTCCCTCATATTCGGAAGCAATTTTCCGGACGTCGGGCAGGTTTTGGTCCTCGGGAGCAGTTTCGCAATATTCTTTTGCAAAACTGAATTCTACGGCTTCGGTTTTATCTTCAAGGTTTTTATCAAAACGATATTCATCGGGTTTCAGTTGCTGCACAGATAACCACCTCCTGAAATTTATTCAAAAAAGGTCATAATTATCTGTCGGAATGAACGTCAACCTGCGGGAACGGGCACTCTACTCCGAGAGAACGGAAGCCAAGCAAAAGGTCCCGGTTCAAAAGTCTTGCGCCGGAATAAATATCCTTTTCATCCACGTTGACAACAAATTTCAGCACTACGGCGCTGTCGGCAAGCGCGTCGACTCCGAGGTACTTCGGCGGCGCCTTGAATATATCCGTACGCTTTTCATAAATTCTTTCCATAAGCGCGGGGATTTCCGATTCCAGCTTTTCCAGGTCTGTAGCGTACGGAACGGAAATAACGCTTACGCTGCGGGAAATCTTATCCGAGCGGTTAAGAATGTTCTTCATTGCGGAGTTATTGACGATCTTTACGTTGTCTCCGGGGTCGGTGATACAAGTCGTGCGGATTCCGATGCTCGTAACCGTTCCGCGGAAGCCGTCCACCTCGACTATATCGCCGACGTTATACTGATTTTCAAAAATCATAAAAGCGCCGGTTACCACGTCGGCAATAAGACTTTCGGCGGAAAAACCGACAATCAGCGCGATAATTCCGACGCTTGCAACGATGGTCGAAACGTTAACGCCCAAAATCGAGAGTCCCCAGCAAAGAATAACTATAAACGCTATGTATTTCAACAGGCTTGCAAGTATCGAAAGAACCGAGCGCAGTCTGTGATTTTTCGGATTCGGAAGCGTGAGCAAAATCGACAGTATTATTTCCACCGCGATTATCGAAAATGCCATTACAACGACCTTTAACAGAACGGTTAAAGATACGTTGAAGCTGAGTTTGGAGAAATCGAGCGCTCCGCTGAGAACCCCAATAAGAACGGCAATTCCGAGCACGGCAAGGCTCACGACAAGTTTAATTATTTTTGAAGACGTTTTGTTTTTCATTTTTATCCTCCTCGATAAAAAATATTTTAGATTTTATATAAGTGCAATTTATTATTCAATTATTTCACAAACAAATTTCCATTCCGTCATACGACGTCAAAATGCCCTCTTTTGCCGCCTCGGGAGAAAATTCCTCGTAGGGCACGTTAAGTCCGTTATGCGAAAAGTGATTTGACACGAAAACGGTCTTTTCGTCGGCTATACCCATTTCCGTCATTCTCTTTTTCATCCCGACGTTTTCAAAAAGGCTCATGTGGCCTATATAATTCATAGGTCTGAGCGCGTTGGTGCAGTCCATAACGACAAGGTCGAAATGCGGTTTGGTTTTTTCCCAAAATTCCCATATATCGTCGCGCGGGAAATTTGTGTCGAGCGCGTACAGAACGGTTTTTTCGCCGTCGGTTATCTGATATATTACGGGGCCCGACGTTTCGTCGTGAATTGCGGGGAGCACGGTTACTGTATATTTATCCACGCTTAAAACGTCAAACGCCTTTACTGTATGAAGGCGGGCTTTTGTGATATCCCCGAGTATCTTTTCAATGCCTTTCCCCGCCTTTTCGGTGGCGTAGAACGTCATTGAATAGTCCGGAGATGCAAAC